>NZ_JBHWOO010000253.1:0-18226 GCF_043424415.1 Luteococcus sp.
ACCAGCCCCTTGACCTTGGCCGAGCGCAGTACCTCGGTGAGCACCGCGCGGTCGGTGGAGACCAGCACCAGCCCGTGCACCGGGTGCTTCTCGATGCGTAGGCGGCCGTAGCGGCCCATGGTCTCGGCGATGTCGACCAGCAACGAGGAGGCGATCGGGTAGCGGGAGTGGCGCATCAGCACGTCCACCACCTGTTCGGCATCGTGGCCGGCGGCGCGCGCATTCCACAGCCCCAGCGGGGTGAGCCGATAGGTGTGCACGTGCTCAGGTGCGCGCTCGAGCTCGGCGAAGGGGGCGATCTCGATGCGGCAGGCAGCGGCGTCGGGGTGGTCCACCTCCAGCAGCATCGTGCGGTCGGACTGGACGATCAGGCATCCGGGAGTGTTCATCGCCTGCCAGTATGCCTCGCACCCCCACACCGCAAGGGCCCTCGACGGGGCGGGCACGTCGGCGCGTTTTGGTGGCCGGCCGTTGCTCACGTAGGATCACGGGGTTGCCTGGCGAGGGACCATCGGTCCGTTATCGACGTGGTGGATCTGGACGATCGTGTCCTCCCTGTCTGGCTGCAGTCCGCGTAGTTCGAGCCAGTCGAGGTTGAGGAGACCACCATGGCAGACGAAATCCTGATTCCCGCAGAGATCCGCACCGAGTTCGGCAAGGGCGCTGCCCGCCGCATCCGCCGCGCCGACAAGGTGCCCGCCGTCCTGTACGGCCACGGCACTGACCCGCTGCACCTGGCCCTGCCCGGCCACCAGACCCTGCTGGCCCTGCGCCAGGCCAATGTCCTGCTGACCCTCGACGTCCCGGGTGAGCAGAAGCGTCTGGCCCTGCCCAAGCAGGTGCAGCGCGACGTCCTGACCGGTTTCCTGGAGCACGTCGACCTGCTCATTGTGAAGCGCGGCGAGAAGGTCACCGTCGAGGTCCCTGTCGTCCTGCTGGGCGAGGCCGCTTCCGACACCCTGGTGAACCAGGACCTGACCTCGCTGCCCATCGAGGCTGACGCCACGAAGATCCCCGAGCAGATCGAGGTCTCCATCGAGGGCCTGGAGGCCGGCACGCAGATCACCGTTGCCGACATCACCCTGCCCGAGGGTTCCACCTTCAACGGTGAGCCCGAGACCCTGATCGTCGGCATCAACGAGGCCGCCGAGCTCGACACCGAGTCCTCCGCCGAGGGCGAGGAGGCCGAGGGCGACCTGGTGGAGGCCACCGAGGAGGGCGAGACCACCGGTGGTGGCTCCTCCGAGGGCGAGAGCGAGTGACCTTGCGTCACCGCGAGACGGAGTGTGCCGCGTGAGCACGTGGCTGGTGGTGGGGCTGGGAAATCCCGGCCCCACCTACTCCAACACCCGGCACAATGTCGGGTTCATGGTCGTCGACCAGTTGGCCCGCCGTGCGCGGGCCACTTGGTCGGCTCCCAGCAGGATGCGCGCCGATGTCGCCGAGACCCGCATGGGCACGGCAGGCATCGGCACGCCGGGTGGCAGTGAGCGGATCGTCCTGGTCAAGCCACGCACCTTCATGAACGAGTCCGGCCAGGCCGTGCAGAAGCTGGCCGCCTTCCACAAGGTCGACGTCGACCACGTGGTGGCCATCCACGACGAACTCGACCTGACGGCGGGGCAGCTGCGCCTCAAGACCGGGGGCGGCGACAACGGTCACAACGGCCTCAAGAGCCTGCGAAGCCACTTGGGCAGTGGCGACTACCACCGGGTGCGCTTCGGCATCGGGCGCCCGCAGGGCCGGCAGTCGCCGGCCGACTACGTGCTGGCCCCCATCCCCACTGCGCTGCGCGAGGAGCTGGCCGTCGACGTGCAGCGCGCCGCCGACGCCGTGGAGATGCTGGTCTCCGACGGGCTTGCGGCGACGCAGAACCGCTTCAACTCCTGAGCCCGCGGCGCGGGCCGGGCCTCAGCGCCAGTTGCTGGGGCCAGACGATCCCGCCCGGTAGGTGTCCATCGGTACCTCGCCGCGCTTCCACGCGTCCACCACGGGCTGGACGATCCTCCAGCACTCTTCTGCGATGTCGCCGCGCACGCTGAGCAGCGGGTCGCCCTCCAGGATGCCCTCCAGGATTTCCCCATAGGGACGCACCGCGCTGCTGCCCATCTCGGTGAACAGCACCGAGTCCTCCAGGTCCAGGGCGTCGCCCTCGCCATTGGTGGTGATCCCGACCGCGATGTTCTCCGGCTTCATGCCGATGCTGATCACATTCGGGCTGGGCTGGTTGGTGAAGCCCTCCGGTACGTGGCCGACCGGCTTGAGCACGATGGTGATGGCATTGCGCGCGTCGCCCAGGGCCTTGCCGCTGCGCAGCCGGATCGGCACGTCGTTCCACCGCGAGGTCTTGATCCGCACCGTCATCTCCACCAGGGTCTCGGTGTCATTGGCAGGATCGACGCCGGGCTCGTCGCGGTAGTCGGGCACCTCGCGTCCGGCGATGGTTCCGGCGGTGTAGCGGGCGCGGCGGGAGCTGGTGGCGGGGTTGCCGTCCCACAGCTCGGTGGCGCGCAGCACGTGGGCCATCAGGTCGCGCAGTTCGAGCTCGTCGATGCGGGCAGGTTCCTCCATCGCGACCATCGCCATCACCAGCAACAGGTGGCTCTGGACCATGTCCTTCATGGCGCCGGCCCGGTCGTAGTAGCCGGCCCGCCCCTCGAGGGCGAGGACCTCGTCGGTGATGATCGAGACGCTCTCGATGTTCTGGGCATCCCAGACGGGTTCGAACAGCCGGTTGGCGAAACGCAGGCCCAGCAGGTTCAGCACGGTTGCCTTGCCCAGGAAGTGGTCGACCCGGAAGACCTGCTTCTCGGGCACGAGGTCGGCCAGCAGCAGGTTCAGCTCGTGGGCCGTCTGGGCGTCGCGCCCGAAGGGCTTCTCCAGCGCCAGGCGCAGGTTATCGGGACGGTTCACCTCCTTCAGCGCGGCGCAGGCCTTCATGGTGATCTCGGGCGGCAGCGCGAAGTAGAGGACGGGGTCGCTGGGCAGTGAGTCGAGCAGTGTCTGGAGGGCTGCCGGGTCGGTGACGTCGAGCTTCTGGTAGCGGGTGGCAGACACCAGGCGGTCGCGGCGCGAGTCGGGGCAGCCGGCCTCAGTGAGGGCCTCGGAGACGACCTCGCGCCACTGCTGGTCGTCCAGGTCCTCCATGGCGGCGCCGACGAGGGTCAGTTCGGGCCGGTCGCGCTGCTTGAGCAGCGTGCCCAGGCCGGGCAGCAGCAGTCGGTGGGTCAGGTCGCCCGACGCGCCCAGGATGACGAGGGTTGCGGGAGTGCTCACCTGGTCGAGCCTAGGGCCCCCGGTCACGGCTGGCGGGCCTGTCGGCGCGGTGTTCGCCCTCGGCGGCACGGCGGCTCGGCAGCACCTCGGAGTGCAGCACAGCGGTCTTGTCGGTAGCGGCGGCTAGATTTGTCAGGTGACTTTGACCGGCCTGTCCGACCTGCTCTCCCACGATCCCGTCCTCTCGCGCGTCATCGCCGAGTCACCGGGCACCAGCAGCCTCGACCTCGTCGCCCCCGCATCCGCCCGGGCGGCGCTGGCCGCCACCCTGCAGCGGCAGCTGGGACGCACCGTGCTGGTGGTCACCAGCACCTATCGCGAGGCCGAGCAGCTGACCGCAGAGCTGGAGAGCTGGACGGGCAGCGACCAGGTGGCCTACTTCCCGGCCTGGGAGACCCTGCCGCACGAGCGCCTGAGCCCGCGCAGCGACACCGTCGGACGGCGACTGGCGGTGCTGCGCCGCCTGGCCGGCAAGGACACCGCCCCGATGCCGTCGATCGTGGTGGCGCCGGTGCGGTCGGTGCTCCAGCCACAGGTGAAGGGGCTGGCCGAGCTGAGGCCGGTGCGCGTGGTCACCGGCCAGGAGTACGACACCTCACAGTTGGTCGACGACCTGGTCGGGGCCGCCTACAGCCGGGTGGACCTGGTGGAGCGCCGCGGTGAGTTCGCGGTGCGTGGCGGCATCGTCGACATCTTCCCGCCCACCCTGGAGCATCCGGTGCGCATCGACTTCTTCGGTGACGAGGTGGACGAGATCCGTCACTTCACCGTCGCCGACCAGCGGTCGATGCCCGGCGCCCTGCCCGAGGTGGTGGCCGATCCCTGCCGCGAGCTGCTGCTCGACGAAACGGTCCGCGAGCGGGCCCGCACCCTGCTGCCGCAGCACCCCGAGCTGGCCGAGATGCTGGAGAAGATCTCCGAGGGGCAGGCGGTGGAGGGCATGGAGGCCCTGACCCCGGTGCTGGTGGACGGCCTGGAGCTGCTGCTCGACGTGCTGCCGGCCGACTGCGTGGTGCTGGTCAGCGACCCCGAGCTGGTGCGTACCCGCGCCCACGACCTGACCCGGACCAGCCAGGAATTCCTCAAGGCATCCTGGGCCGCGGCGGCGGGCGGGGGAGCGGCGCCGGTGGACCTGGGGGCCAGCGCCTACTGGGAGCTGGCCGACGTGAGGGCCCATGCCCTCTCGCGCGGGCAGTCCTGGTGGAGCCTGTCGGGCTTCTCGTCGGGCCCGGCCGGGCAGGATCCGGTGGAGACCGAGGACGGGCAGGTGATCGACCTGCAGCACCTGGAGCATGCCGGTGTGGCGGGCCGCCAGCTGGACTGGAAGGTGACCGAGAACCACCGTGGCGACACCGAGGGGGCCGTCGAGGAGATCCGCCGGGCCGTGACGGCCGGCAGCGCGGTGGTGCTCAGCGTCGAGGGCAAGGGCCTGGCCAGCCGGCTGCACGAGGTGCTCGGCGAGCGGGAGATCGGCTCGCACGTGGTCGATGCGCTGGCAGCAGAGCCCGAGAAGGGCACCGTCACCATCGTCACCTCCACCCAGCGCCACGGCTTCGTGGTGCCGGGGCTGGGCCTGGCCGTCTTCACCGCCGGCGACCTGGCGGGCAAGAGCAGCGTGGGCCGCGCCGAGCGCAAGATGCCGAGCCGCCGCAAGAACCAGATCAGCCCCCTGGAGCTGAAGGCCGGCGACGCCGTGGTGCACGAGCAGCACGGCGTGGGCCGCTATGTGGAGATGGTCTCGCGCACCGTGGCCGGCTCCACCCGCGAGTACCTGGTGATCGAGTACGCGGCCAGCAAGCGTGGCCAGCCCGGCGACCGTCTCTTCGTGCCGATGGACCAGCTCGACCTGGTCACGCGCTATGTCGGCGGCGAGGCGCCCACCCTGGACAAGATGGGCGGCTCCGACTGGAACAAGCGCAAGAGCCGTGCCCGCAAGGCGGTCAAGCAGATCGCCGCCGAACTGATCAAGCTCTATGCCGCCCGCCAGGCCACCCGCGGCCATGCCTTCAGCCCCGACACGGCGTGGCAGCGGGAACTCGAGGACGCCTTCGCCCATGTCGAGACGCCAGACCAGCTGGCATGCATCAACGAGGTGAAGCACGACATGGAGCAGGTGGTCCCGATGGACCGGCTGATCTGTGGCGACGTGGGCTACGGCAAGACCGAGATCGCGGTGCGGGCCGCCTTCAAGGCGGTGCAGGACGGCAAGCAGGTGGCCGTCCTGGTGCCCACCACGCTGTTGGTCACCCAGCACTACAACACCTTCTCCGAGCGTTATGCCGGCTTCCCGGTGCGGGTGGCGCAGCTCTCGCGCTTCCAGAGCGACAAGGAGGCGCGCGAGGTGATCGACGGGGTCGCCTCGGGCAAGATCGACATCGTCGTGGGCACCCACCGGCTCTTCGGTGGGAAGGTGCAGTTCAAGGACCTGGGCCTCGTGGTCATCGACGAGGAGCAGCGCTTCGGCGTCGAGCACAAGGAGTCGCTCAAGAAGCTCAGGCTGAACGTCGACGTGCTGGCGATGAGCGCCACCCCGATCCCGCGCACCCTGGAGATGGCCATCACCGGAATCCGCGAGATGAGCGTCATCGCCACCCCGCCGGAGGAGCGCCATCCGGTGCTCACCTTCGCCGGCCCCTATGACCAGGCCCAGGTGGTGGCGGCGGTGCGCCGCGAGCTGGCCCGCGAGGGGCAGGTCTTCTACGTGCACAACCGGGTGCAGTCCATCGACAAGACCGCCGCGAAGCTGCGCGAGCTGGTGCCCGAGGCGCGCATCGTCACCGCCCACGGGCAGATGAGCGAGAGCCAGCTCGAGGGCGTCATGCAGGACTTCTGGGAGCGCCGCGCCGACGTGCTGGTGAGCACCACCATCGTCGAGGCCGGCATCGACATCTCCACCGCCAACACCTTGCTGATCGAACGCGCCGACCTGATGGGCCTGTCGCAGTTGCACCAGCTGCGCGGTCGCGTCGGGCGTGGCCGGGAGCGCGGCTATGCCTACTTCCTGTACCCGCCGGACAAGCCGCTGACCGAGACCGCGCACGACCGGTTGGCGACGATGGCCGCCAACACCGACCTGGGTGCCGGCATGAAGATCGCCATGCGCGACCTGGAGATCCGCGGCGCGGGCAACCTGCTGGGCGGGGAGCAGTCCGGGCACATCGCCGACGTCGGCTTCGACCTCTACATCCGCCTGGTCGGCGAGGCGGTGGCCGACTACCGGGGCGATTCCAGTTCCGAGGCCGAGCCGGCGATGCGCATCGAGCTGCCGGTCGACGCCAACCTGCCCGACGACTACGTGGGTTCGGAGCGGCTGCGGCTGGAGATGTACAAGCGACTGGCCGAGGTGCGCAGCGTGGAGGACATCGTCGAGGTGCGCGACGAGCTGCTGGACCGCTACGGCCCGCTGCCCGGGCCCACCCAGGTGCTGCTCGAGGTGGCACGCTTCCGGCTGCTGTGCCGAAGTGCTGGGGTCACCGAGGTGGTGGGACAGGGCAACAACATCCGCTTCAGCCCCTTCGACGTGCCCGAGTCGCGCGAGCTGCGGCTCAACCGCCTGCACCCGGGCAGCGTGATCAAGCGCCAGGCCGGTTTCGTGCTCATCCCGCGCCCCACCACCGCCCCCGTGGTGGGCAGCAATGTGATCGGCCACGAGCTGCTGGAGTGGGCGACCCGCGTGGTGGTCGACATCTTCGGGGCGACACCGCTGCCCGAGCTGGACGCCACGCACCAGTAGGCCCGCGACCCACGTGGGACGGCCCGCTCCCGGCCGGCGGGGCGGCTGTGGCTAGAATCCACACTGGGCCACACCTGCCGGCCCGGCACCAGCTCTGGAAGGACGACGGATGAAGCTCGCTCGCATGGCGCTCCCGATGGCAGCACTGGCCCTGGTCGCCGGCTGCTCGACGCCCAATGGCGGCACCGCCTTCGAGGTGGACGGGGACCGCGTGGCGATGGGCCAGGTGGACTCCGCCGCCGACGGATGCGCCCGCGTCATCAAGCAGGATGCCGCCGCCGTGCACGGCGAGGTGGCC
This sequence comes from Luteococcus sp., assembly GCF_043424415.1. Lineage (NCBI taxonomy): Bacteria > Bacillati > Actinomycetota > Actinomycetes > Propionibacteriales > Propionibacteriaceae > Luteococcus > Luteococcus sp. The sequence goes on from NZ_JBHWOO010000253.1 coordinate 7,308, forward strand.
CGGATGCTGCTGGTGGGCTCCATCGGCCAGGCGATCGCCGAGCAGACCCGCACCGCGATCACCCCGGCGATGCGCAGCGAGGCCCTGGCCAAGCTGCAGGGCGAGCAGCTGCTGGCCGACCCGCAGTGCGCCACCGCCGTCAACGCCTTCGCCGACTACGCGGCGATCAACCAGGAGCTGGGCCAGGAGAAGGTAGCGCAGGCTGTCAAGGGCCTGGACGTGAAGGTGAACCCGCGCTTCGGCAACTGGGACGCCTCCCGCGGCAGCTTCACCGGCGCCTCGGGCTCGCTGAGCGTCCAGGACATCGGCCAGGGCGAGATCGTCGCCGGTCGCTGAGCCCGCACGGTTCCCGCAGCGATGACCTCCACTCCGCCGCTGGCCGAGCTGGTGCAGGTGATGCACCAGTTGCGGGCCGGCTGCCCGTGGGATCGCGAGCAGACCCATCGCAGCCTGGCCACCTACTTGGTGGAGGAGACCGGTGAGGTGCTCGACGCCATCGAGTCCGGCGATGATGCCGACCTGCTCGAGGAGCTGGGCGACCTGCTGCTGCAGGTGGTCTTCCATGCCGAGATCGCCGCGGAGGAGGGCCGGTTCACGTTGGACGAGGTGGCGGGGCAGATCACCGCGAAGCTGGTGCGCCGCCATCCCCATGTCTTCGACGACCGGCAGGAAGTCCCCGACGACATCAACGCCTCCTGGGAGGCCCGCAAGCGTGCCGAGAAGGGACGCAGCTCCAGCCTGGAGGGGATCGCGGAGCACCTGTCGGTCCTGGCACGTGCCACGAAGGTGACCTCCAGGGCGCGCAGCCACGGCGTGGACGTCCCCATGGCCGATGAGCCCATCAACGCTGCCGAGCTGGGTGAACAGTTGATGATGCTGGTGCAAAGGGCCCATGCCAGCGGCGTCGATGCAGACCAGGCGGGGCGCGAGGCGCTGCGCGTTCTGGAGTCCCGTGTGCTGGAGGCTGAACAGGCGGTGCCCGCCAGCGGCCCAACAAGCCACCCCGGCCGCTAGGCTGGGGGTGCAAGAACATCCACTGTTCGAAAGGCAAGATCAGATGGCAACCATCGAATTCATTGACGCCCGGGAGATCCTGGACTCGCGCGGCAACCCCACGGTCGAGGTCCAGGTCGTCCTGGACGACGGCTCGGAGGGTCGCGCCGCTGTTCCCTCTGGCGCCTCGACCGGTGCCTTCGAGGCCGTCGAGCTGCGTGACGGCGACAAGGGCCGCTACGACGGCAAGGGTGTCCTGAAGGCCGTCGAGAACGTCATCGAGACCATCGGCGAGGAGATCCTCGGTTTCGAGGCCAGCGAGCAGCGCCTGCTGGACCTGGCCATGCTGGAGCTGGATGGCACCGACAACAAGGCCAAGCTGGGCGCCAATGCCATCCTCGGCGTCTCCCTGGCCGTGGCGCACGCCGCCGCCGAGTCGGCCGAGCTGCCCCTGTACCGCTACCTGGGCGGCCCCACCGCCAATGTGCTGCCCGTCCCGATGATGAACATCCTCAACGGTGGCTCGCACGCCGACAGCAATGTCGACATCCAGGAGTTCATGATCGCCCCCATCGGCGCCTCCAGCTTCGCCGAGGCCCTGCAGCAGGGTGCTCAGGTCTACCACGCCCTGAAGTCGGTGCTGAAGGAGAAGGGCCTGGCCACCGGCCTGGGCGACGAGGGCGGCTTCGCCCCCAACCTGGAGAGCAACCGCGCCGCGCTGGAGCTCATCGTCGAGGCCATCAAGAAGGCTGGCTTCGAGCCCGGCAAGGAGATCGCCCTGGCCCTGGACGTCGCCGCGAGCGAGTTCTACAACGAGGACGGCACCTACAACTTCGAGGGCGGCAAGAAGTCGGCCGACGAGATGATCGCCTACTACGCCGAGCTCGTCGAGTCCTTCCCGATGGTCTCCATCGAGGACCCGCTGAACGAGGACGACTGGGAGGGCTGGAAGAAGATCACCGAGGCCCTCGGCGACAAGGTCCAGCTGGTCGGTGACGACCTGTTCGTCACCAATGTCGAGCGCCTGCAGAAGGGCATCGACGAGGGTGCGGGCAATGCGCTGCTGGTGAAGGTGAACCAGATCGGTTCGCTCACCGAGACCATCGACGCCGTCACCATGGCCCACCGCGCCGGCTTCCGCTCGATGATGTCGCACCGTTCGGGTGAGACCGAGGATGTCACCATCGCCGACCTGGCCGTCGCCCTGGGCTGTGGCCAGATCAAGTCGGGCGCCCCGGCCCGTTCGGAGCGCGTGGCCAAGTACAACCAGCTGCTGCGCATCGAGGAGGACCTGGACGACGCCGCGGTGTACGCGGGCGCCTCGGCCTTCCCGCGCTTCAAGGCCTGAGCTGTCGGCAGCGCCTGCAACAATGGCTGAATGAACAAGCCCACACACAACGGTCCGGGCCGCGGTACTCCGCGTGCCCGGGCCGTTGCGTCTGCCCGGAAGTCCGACTCGCCGCGCTCCCGCACGGTGGCCCGGCCCTCGGAGCGTGGCACCCGCGGCACCCGCCGGCTGACCCGTCCGGACAGCGCTCCCGGCCAGGACCAGGGCCACCGCCCCCGGGTGATGCGTGGTGTCGGGTTCACCCGCCGGGCGATCGTGCTGATGGTCGTCGCCGTGATCCTGCTGCTGAGCTATGCCTCCAGCCTGCGGGTCTACCTGCGCCAGGAGCGCGAGCTGGCGGTGGCCCAGCAGCAGATCGCCGAACGCACCCGCGCCAATGCGCAGCTGTCCGACGAGGTGGAGCGCTGGAAGGAAGAGGACTTCGTCGAGGCGCAGGCCCGCCAGCGGCTCGGCTGGGTGGTTCCCGGTGAGGTGGGCTACCGCGTGGTCGATGCCAATGGCAGGCCGATGGGCGGATCGGTGAGCATCCAGTCCACCAGCACCGTTCCCCAGGGGGAGCACGCCACCGCCTGGTGGGACCGGATGGCCGGTTCGCTGGGCGCGGCCGACGAGCCGCTGGGCGCCCAGGCCTCCCCGGAGCCGGTGGTCACCGACCCCGCCTCCACCCCAGAACCCACACCCACTTCAACGAAGCGACAGCGATGAACCTGGAACCGATGACCCCGGCCGACGAGCAGACCATCCACGAGCAGCTGGGGCGGATGCCGCGCGGCGTGGCGGGCGTGGCCTGGCGCTGCCCCTGCGGCAAGCCCGGGGTGGTGGCAACCGAACCGCGGCTGCCCGAGGGCACCCCCTTCCCGACCACCTACTACCTCACCTGCCCCCGGGCCACCTCGGGCTGCTCGACGCTGGAGGCCTCGGGCCTGATGGCCGAGATGACCGAGCGGCTCGCCTCCGACGAGGAGCTGGCCGCGGCCTACCGCGCCGCGCACGAGGCCTACCTGGCCGACCGTGCCAGCCTGGGCGAGGTGCCCGAGATCGACGGCATCAGCGCCGGCGGGATGCCGACGCGCGTGAAGTGCCTGCACGTCCTGGTGGGCCATGCCCTGGCCGCCGGCACCGGGGTGAACCCGCTGGGCGACGAGGCGCTGGAGGCGCTGGGCGAGTTCTGGCAGCGCCCGTGCCTTCTCGAGGGCCAGGGATGACCCGCGTCGCCGCCGTCGACTGCGGCACCAATTCGATCCGCCTACTGGTGCTCGAGCGGGATGCCGAGGGGCGCACCGTCGAGCTGGACCGACGTCTCGAGCTGGTGCGGCTGGGGCAGGGGGTGGACGCCACCGGCGAGTTCCACCCCGATGCCCTGGAGCGCACCTTCGGGGCCGTCGACCGATTCGCCGCGGTGATGCAGGAGCTGGGGGTGGAGCGGGTGCGCTTCGTGGCCACCTCTGCCGCCCGTGACGCCCGCAACCGGGAGCTCTTCTTCGAGGGCATCAAGAGCCGCGTCGGTGTGCTGCCCGAGGTGATCAGCGGCGACGAGGAGGCGAGGCTCAGCTTCGCCGGCGCACTGGCCGGCGTCGAGCCGTCGACCGGTCCGGTCCTGGTGGTGGACTGCGGAGGCGGCTCCACCGAGCTGGTGCAGGGCGGCACCGACGCCGACGTGCAGCACTCGACCAGCCTCGACATCGGCTCGGTGCGGCTGCGCGAGCGCTTCCTGCACGACGACCCGCCGACGCCGGACCAGATCGCCGCGGCGCGCGCGCACGTCGATGGCTTGCTGGATGCCAGCGGCATCGACTTCGACGCCATCCGCAGCTTCATCGGGGTGGCCGGGACCGCCACCAGCCTGTCGGCGATCACGCAGGGCCTGGGCGAGTACCAGCGTGAGCTGGTGCACCGTTCCCAGCTGTCACGCGAGCAGCTGTCGTCGGCGGCCGACTGGCTGCTCAGCACCCCGTGGCGGCAGGTGGAGGCCGAGACCTGCCTGCCGGCGAAGCGGGCCGAGGTGAGCTGTGCGGGGGCCCTGATCGTGGCGAGCGTGGCCCAGCGGGTGCAGCCCGCGATGGTGGTCAGCGAGTCCGACATCCTGGATGCCCTGGCCGTGGGGCTGCTGGCCTAGAATCGGGCCGTCAGGCCCCCGTAGCCCAACCGGCAGAGGCAGGCGGCTTAAACCCGCCACAGTGTGGGTTCGAATCCCATCGGGGGTGCTCAGGACGCGTCTCAGGGGCCGATCAGGGGCGTGGACGGGAATCCAGGGCCGTGCGCGCGCATTGACTAGGATGAGTGCAACCCCCTAGCAGGAGGACCTGACGCCACCATGGCCAATCCCATTCTTTCCCAGCGTGACGCCTTCACCGCCCGTGCGCCGCAGAGCGGCTACCAGCAGGGCTATGCCCAGCCCGGTTTCCCGGCTTCCGGGCAGCAGCAGTACGGGCAGGCGCCCTACGGTCAGCCCCAGTACGGGCAGGCACCGCACGGCCAGCCGTCGGCCTTCGGCACCGGCCCCGTCGAGCCGTCGATGACCCTTGACGACGTGATCGGCAAGACCGGCATCACGATGCTGACCCTGATGGCCTCCGCGGTGGCCAGCTTCCTCTTCCTGCCTGCGGGCCTGCTGATGCCGGCGCTGGTCCTCAGTGCCTTGGTGGGCTTCGTCACGGTGCTGCTGGTCTCGGCGCGCAAGAAGATCAACCCGGGGCTGGTGCTGTTCTACTCGGTCGTGGAGGGCGTCTTCATCGGTGCCTTCTCGCAGTTCTTCGAGTACAGGTACCCCGGCATCGTGTCCCAGGCCGTCTTGGGCACCTTCGCCGCGGCCGGTGCCACGTTGGCCGCCTACAAGTACTTCAACGTCCGGGTCGGCAACAAGTTCCGGCGGATGGTCTTCATCACCACCGCCGCCTTCGCCGGCGTGATGCTGGTGAACTTCGTGCTGGCGCTGCTCGGCTTCACCATGGGCGTCCGTACCGGCGCCCTGGGCCTGGTCGTCGCCCTGCTGGGTGCCGGCCTGGCCGTGTTCAACCTGGTGATCGACTTCGACGACATTGAGCGGGGCATCGCGATGAATGCCCCGGCCAGCGAGTCCTGGCGCGCCGCCTTCGGCCTGACCGTCACGATGGTCTGGCTCTACACCGAGGTCCTGCGGATCCTCGAGTACTTCCGCCGCTGATCGCCTGACGGCTCGAACGAATCGGTGCCCGTCTCCCTGAGGGGAGACGGGCACCGTGGCGTTCTCGGGAGGTCACCAGGTGGGGACGCTGTCCAGGTGCTTGTCGAGCAGGGAACGGGCCCCTGAGGTCCAGGGCAGGGAGCGCCAGCTGCGCACCGGCACCCAGGCGGCGCGGGCGGTGGTGCCGTCGATGTCGATCACATTTGGCGTGGTCGGCTCCAGGCAGGTGGCGGTGTAGATGATGCGCAGGGCGTGGAAGTCCTCCAGCACACCATTGGGGGCACGTCCCACCCAGTGGTCGCTCTGCAGGTCGATCAGGCGGTTGATCCGCACCTTCTGCCCGGTCTCCTCGTTCACCTCGCGCATCAGCGCCTCGGCAGGGGCCTCGCCCGGGTCGAGGCCGCCGCCGGGCAGCTGCCACAACCCGGGCACGGCCGTCTTGTTGCTGCACTCGGTGCCCAGCACGCCGCGCGTGGAGCGCACCACCGCATAGGCGGCGATCCGCTGGTGGTCGACGGGCCGCTCCTCGGGGCCGATGGCCAGGGTGGGATCGATGCCCCGGTGCTTGATCCGCGGGGGCCGTGAGGACGGGGTGCGCTCGTGGACGCGCAGCGTGAGCACCACCTCGCCGTCCTCCATCCGGGCGCTGAGGAGCTCGGTGACCACCAGGCCGCGGCGCCACAACTGCTGGTGGGGGTGCTGGCCGTGGTCGACGTGCAGGCGCACCAGTTCCCCGGTACCGGGGGAGCCGATGGCGATGATGCGCATTGCTCCATCATGACACCTCGCTGTGGCAGCACCCACTTCCACGACGGCCGCCACCCCCGCTCAACGGCGCTGGCTACGCCCTCAGCGATGCCGTCGCACGCCACGGCGGGGGCGTCGGATAACCTGTGGGGGCCGGTCGGACGCCCATGTCCGGATGGGGTGAGTCGTGAGGAAGGCCAGACGATGGAGTTCAACCAGAATGCCCAGCTCGACCCGTCGCAGCTGACCCCTGGGGGCGGGGGCGGTCGTGGTGGAGGTGTCGCCCTGGGCGGCGGCCTGGGCCTGATCGTGATGATCCTGGGCCTGATCTTCGGCTTCAACCCCGGCAGCGTGCTGAGCGGGGTCTCGGCCGACACCGGGACCACCCAGTCCAACTCGAACGCCTACGCACACTGCCAGACCGGCGCCGACATCAAGAACGACCGCGAGTGCCGCTGGGTGGCCTATGTGAACTCCATCCAGGGCTTCTGGCAGGGCCAGTTCCAGCAGGGCGCCTACCAGCCCGCCGCGACGGTGCCCTTCACCGGATGGAAGGACACCGCCTGTGGTGCCGCCGACAGCCAAGTGGGCCCCTTCTACTGCCCGGCCGACAAGAAGGTCTACATCGACACCGCCTTCGCCGACCAGCTGTTGCAGCAACTCGGCGCCCAGGGCGGCGACGCGGCCGAGGCCTACATCCTCGCCCACGAGTACGGCCACCACATCTCCAACCTGACCGGCGACCTCGGCCGCGTACAGGCAGCCGGCAACCAGACCGGCCCCAGCTCGCCCCAGGTGCGTCTGGAGCTGCAGGCCGACTGCTACGCCGGCGTCTGGTTCAAGGCCGTCTCCCAGGACCCGCAGGGCATCATCTCCGGAGTCACCCAGGACGACCTGAACCGCGTCATCGACGCCGCCGCTGCCGTCGGCGACGACCGCATCCAAGAGTCGACCGCTGGCCAGGTGACCCCGGAGAGCTGGACCCACGGCTCGGCGAAGATGCGCCAGTACTGGGTAGGCCAGGGCTTCAGCACCGGCGACCCGAACACCTGCCAGAGCGTCATGACCACCGACCAGCTGGAGGGCTGAGCGCGGGCGGCCCGGCCGCTGCAGGACCTGCGACGGGCATCGTCGGCACTCAGGTGCCGGGGGTGCCCGTCACGTCTGTCCCGCCCAGTGTGGTGGTGCGTTCGGTGCTGCCGACCTTCCAGCGCACCAGGGGCATCGCCAGGTGCTCGCTGCGGGTGATCTCGAAGGAGACTGCCGCCCCCGGCTGGCGGGTCTGTTGCGGCAGCTCGCGCACCAGACGGGCCAGCACCTCGGGATCGACCACCCCCGGGCGGAAGGTGGGGCTCTCGCTGTTGCCGCGACGGTCGGCGGTCCAGGCCGGGACGCGGGCCTGGCGGGTGACGCGCGTGATGGTGTCCTCCTTGGCGGCGTGGTCGGCCCACAGGCCTCCGTCGGCGCTCCAGCCGAGGCCACTGACCTCCTGCTGGCCCTCGGTGACGTCGCGCAGCGCCTCGGTGAAGCCCTCGGCGGTGGTGAAGTCGAGCTGGTTGATCGGGGTGCCGTCGGGGCGGAAGAAGACGGTGGCGGACTCCGGACGGGTGGTGACGGTCATCAGCACCTGGCCGGAGCCGTACTCCACCAGCTGCAGCTCCTGGTCCTGCCGGGAACCGGAGATGCGGGCGGCCTGGTCGAAGAGGCCCCCCAGATCATCCAGTGCGTAGTCATCGGGCGAGAAGGGTGCTTGCCGGATGTACTGGATGTCGCTCTCGACGGCCAGCACCTTGCCCTTGGCCCAGCGCCAGGCCACCACCTTGTTGCCCTTCAGGGCGCTGAGGGTGGCCTCGGTGGAGGTGACATCCAGCTTGATCACCGGCAGCCCACCACTGGCCAGGAGCAGCTCGCCGACGGCGCGACGGGCCGCTCCTGGCCGCCTCAGGTCGGGGGCCGGGGTGGGGCTGGGTGTCGGGGAGGCACTGCTGGTGGCGGAACTGCGGCTCGGCGCTGCGCTGCTGCTGACCGGGGCGCTGGGGCTGGGGGCCGTCGGCTGCTGCTGGGAACAGGCGGCCAGCGGGCCGAGGGCGAGAACGACCGCACCGGCGAGCCAACGGTGACTCGCCCGGGGATCTGGTCGCATCGCAGGCACCGGTCAAGACTACCCGTGGGGGTGGGCCGGGGGCCTGCGACCACGGGAGGATCCTGGTGCCACCGCGGTGTGGATGTGCCCCAGCCGAGCGTGCACGCTGTGGGCGAAAGTGGTCCTTGGAGCACACCCGGCCCCGTCGCGGTTCAGTACTGTTCCGAACATGAAGTTTCTCAAGTGGCTGTTCATCCTGCTCGGCATTGCTGCACTGGTGGCCGCTGGTGTCATGCTGACTCGCACCATCTGGGACATGGGCAAGCTGCTCGCGACGGTGCGCAGCTACAACCCCAACACCATCGACCCGACCAGGCTCATCTACTACTCCGTCGGCCTGGCCGGCATCGGTGGACTGCTGCTGGGCTGGGGCATTGGCCTGCCGCTGCGCACCGGCCGCAGCGTGCGCAACCAGTACAAGAACGACCTGGAGGCGCGTGGCATCGTCGTGGACGAGGACCAGCGCCGTGCCGCTGCCGAGCGTGACGTCCAGGTGCGCGACGACCGCATCTGAGCCCACCCCGGCGGGCCAGTGCCCCTCCACCAGTCCGACGACCATCGACCCGACAGGAGACCGAGATGGGTTTCTTCGACCTCATCAAGGGAAGCAAGAAGAGTGACATCACCACCGCGCGCAGCGCGCTGGACCAGGCCAATGACCCGGCGGCCGACGACAACGCGATCACCCAGATGATCGAGAAGATCCTCGCCATCGGCATCGATGGCCGCAAGCCCTTCGACTCGGCAGCGCAGGTCGCCGACGACGCGCTGGCCGAGGCTGGCGGCAATGTCGACAAGGCCGTCAACAAGGTGGTGCGCAGCCATGTCACCTCGGGCGCGGCGGCTGGCCTGGCCACCAGTCTGGGCGGCTTCCTGACGATGCCCGTCGCCATCCCGGCCAACCTGTTCGGCTTCTACGTGCAGGCCACCCGCATGACCGCCGCAGTGGCGAAGCTGCGCGGCTACGACATCACCCAGGACAACATCCGTTCGGCCATCCTGTTGACGCTCACCGGCTCCCACGCCGAGGACGTGCTCAACAAGGCCGGTGTCGCCCCGGTGAGCGGCAAGATCACCTCGCTGGCGCTGAAGAACCTTCCCCGCCCGGCCATGATGATGGTCAACAAGGCCATCGGTTTCCGCCTGCTCAAGACCATGGGCACCGGTACCCTCGCCAAGCTCGGCAAGGGCGTCCCGGTGATCGGCGGCGCCGTCGGTGGCGTGCTCGACGGCTACATGATGAACCAGATCGGCGAGCAGGCCCTCAAGGAGTTCCCGCGGGCTGCTGCGGCCAGGGCCAACGGCTGAGTCCATCGTCCTCCTCCGGTCGCCACGACCTGCAGTACCCCACACCCATCCACACACCGGCAGGGGCCCCGAACCACACGGTTCGGGGCCCTTGCCGGTTGCGGGGCGCCTTGCCCCGTTGGCGTCACAGAATATTGCGTCCCTGCGCCCAGTCCATCGAGGGGACCTGGCCGGCGAAGTCGCGCAGGAAGTCACCGGAGGCCTCGATGGCACTGGTGCGACCAGCGCGGACGTCGTCCTCCAGGCGGTCGCGCAGCTCACGCAGGTGCGCCGAGGACTTGGTGGAGTCGAGCAGGGTCGCCTCGATCTGCGAGTGCATCCACACCACCTGCTGCTGGGCGCGGTGGTTCTCCAGCCCTTCGTGCTCGTCCAGCCAGGCCCGGTGGTCCAGCACCGCCTGCCAGACCTCTTCCAGGCCGATGCGCTCCAGGGCGCTGCAGGTGAGCACCGGGACGCGGCGGTCATTGGACTGCTGGGTGACCAGCTTCATTGCGATCGACAGCTCCCGCGCCGTCACCCGGGCCTCGCCGGCATTGTCGCCGTCGGCCTTGTTCACCGCGATCACGTCGGTGATCTCCAGGATGCCGCGCTTGATGCCCTGCAGCTGGTCGCCGGAGCGGGCCAGCTGCAGCATCAGGAAGGTGTCCACCATGCCGCTGACGGCCACTTCGGACTGTCCGACGCCGACGGTCTCGACGATCACCACGTCATAGCCCGCAGCCTCCAGCACGAGCATCGCCTCGCGCGTGGCGCGGGCGACGCCGCCCAGGTGGTTGGCGCTGGGGGAGGGGCGGACGAAGGCCTCGGGGTGCTGGGTCAGCTCGCCCATGCGGGTGCGGTCGCCCAGCACGGAGCCGCCGGTGCGCGAGGAGGACGGGTCGACGGCCAGCACGGCCACCCGGTGACCCTTCTCGATGAGCATCTGGCCCATGGAGTTCACGAAGGTCGACTTGCCGGCTCCCGGGACACCGGACAGGCCCACACGGACCGCCTGGGTCGGGGTCTTGGCCAGCTCGGTGAGCAGCTGGCGGGCCAGCGGCCGGTGTGTTGGCAGGCGCGACTCCACCAGGGTGATGGACTGCGCGATCGCACCCCGGTTGCCGGCCAGCACCCCCTCGACCAGGGCGGGGACGTCGAACTTGCGTGCCATCGGACTTCCTTCGTCTCGGGTGTCGGTCAGGGATTGGTCTGGATGGGAAAACGGGCGTCGGGCGAGA
>NZ_JBHWOO010000254.1:0-4391 GCF_043424415.1 Luteococcus sp.
CGGCGTGTCACACGCCGTCCTCGTCATGGGCGGCTCTTCCGGACCTGGACGACAGGACCTCGATGCCCCGTATACGCAGCACCCACGATCTCGATGACGACGCCCCGGCGGCGCGGGGAAGCCTGGGGGCGCAGCGGGCACGCCACCAGAAGATCGCCGAGTCGGTGATCAAGCGGGGTTCCATGAGCATCGGTGACATCGTGCGCGCCACGGGCGTGAGCGCGATGACCATCTATCGTGACGTGGCCACGCTGGAGGAGGCGGGCATCGTCTCGCGCCAGCGGGGCCAGGTGCTGGCGGTGGCAGGCAGCCTGCAGGAGGCCTCTGCAGGTTTCCGGCTGGAGCAGAACCACGAGATCAAGGCCTCGATGGCGGCGGCCCTGGCCTCGCGGATCAAGCCGGGCTCCTCCCTGGTACTCGACGACTCCACCAGTGGTGTGTGGCTGCTGCGTGCGCTGGAGAACGTCGCCCCCCTCACGGTGGTGACCAATTCACTGCTGGTGGCCCAGGAGGTGGGGGGGCGCGACGACATCAGGCTCCTGATGACCGGCGGCGAGTACCAGCCGTGGGCGCAGGCGCTGATGGGGGAGGCGGCGATCAGCGGCCTGTCACGCATCCATGCCGACGTGTGCGTGATGTCGGCCTCCGGCGTGGTGGACGGGCGCTGCATGCACCCCTACGGCGACGTGGCGGCCGTCAAGCGGGCGATGCTGGCCTCGGCCCACTGCAAGGTGCTCATGCTGGACCACACCAAGTTCACCCGGCGGGCCCTGCATGCCTTCGCGGCCGTCGAGGAATTCGACATCGTGGTGGTCGACAGGGCCACGGCGCAAAGGACCCTGGACTGGCTCGCAGAGCTGGACGTGGAGACGATCATCTCCGAGGAGTGACCCCGTCCGAGGGTTCCCCGATGCTGCGCGGTGCGCTCAGCGGGCGGTGAACAGGCTCCCGCGGCGGGTTCCGCGCCATCCCTGGCGGTCGATCCCGGTGGCGGTGCGGCTGGTGCCGCGCCAGTCGGTGGCATCCAGCCGGACGCGCATCCGGGTCAGGCCGTGCTGCACCATGCGGGAGGCCTCGGGCACCCGTGGCTCCGGTGCGGTGGTGCGGCTGGCGGTCTTCGCGCGGCGCAGCGGGCGGTAGGGGGCGCGGGCTGTCTCGTCGGTGGCGGTGCTGGTCCTGAAGAGCATGCTTTCCTCACGTTGTACTGGAAGTGAGGCGTGACCACTGGTCACGACCCACAGTGGTTCACGTCGGGAGGAACGCCGGTGACGGCGATTCCATTCCCGTGGTCTTACCTTATACCTGTGGTCTGACCTTTCTTCGTGAAGCGATTAATCACACAAACCATGTTCAAGGTCACGCTGTCCGTGTTACTTTCATCCTGCGGCGACACGGCCGCAGCAATGGTGCGGAAGGAAGAACATGGCTTACCGGGTCGTGGTGGGTGCAGACATCGCCGGCGTCGAACTGAAGGACCTGATCAAGCAGGACCTGGAGAAGGACGACCGGATCGACAGCGTCACCGACATCGGTGTCGCCGCGGGCGAGGACGTCGACTACCCCCATGTCGGCATCAAGGCCGCCCGCATGGTGGCCGCCGGCGAGGTGGACCGGGCCGTCCTGGTCTGCGGCACCGGAATGGGCATGGCGATCACCGCCAACAAGGTGCCGGGCGTGCGGGCCTGCACGGCCCACGACAGCTTCAGCGTCGAGCGCCTGGTGCTCAGCAATGACGCCCAGGTCCTCTGCCTCGGTGCGCGTGTCATCGGGCCCCACCTCGGCCGTCGGCTGGCAAAGGAGTTCTTCGACTACGACTTCGACGCCAGCTCCGCCTCGGCCGCCAAGGTTGAGGCCATCAGCGCCTACGAGGGCGACGCAGCCTCCTGCTGAGCCCCACCCGGGTCCTGCGGCGTCCGATGCCGCAGGACCCTGACGAAAACGTCGCGGACGCGACCCTCACACAAGGAACAATGATGTTCACAGTCTCACTGGGGATCTTCCTCTTCGGCCTCCTGGCCGCCGCCGCCGGCGGGTACATCGGTGCCGCCATCGGTGGCAACTTCGCCTTCGTCATCACCGGCCTCTCGGTCTTCTTCGCCTGGGCCATCTTCCTGGGCACCGGCTCCGACTGGGGCTTCAACTACGTCGCCTTCGGCCCCTTCGCCGGGCCCTATGTGATGTTCGGCGGCGGTGTCGCCGGCGCCGCCTATGCCTGGCACAAGGGCTACCTTGAGTCGGGCAAGGACATCAACGCCGCCCTGGCCGGCCTCGGCCGCCCCGACGTGCTGCACGTCGGTGCCGCCTTCGGCGTCTTCGGCTACCTGTTCAAGTCGCTCGTGGTGGACAACCTGCCCTGGCTGGGTACCCACACCGATGGCGTCGCGCTGACCGTCGTGGTCTCGGCCCTGCTGGTGCGCATCCTGTTCGGCAAGAAGCAGGGACAGGGACGCGGCTCGCTCACCAACCCCGAGGGCTTCACCCCCGGTGCCACCAGCTTCGGCGCCCGGATCGCCCCCCGCGAGGACGCCCAGTGGCTCCCCTGGCAGGAGAAGTGGGGGACCCTGGTCAGCTTGGGCACCTTTTTCGGCGGGGCCGCGGCAGCCCTGTCGATCGTGATCGGCCACGTGGTCAAGGGCGGCGCCGGCTTCGCCAACTCCTTCCCCTTCGCCATCTCGGCGATCATCATCCTGTTCCTGATCATGGGCTTCAACATGCCCGTCCAGCACCACATGACCAACATCGGCGGCCTGGCCGGCGTCGTCTTCCTGCCCATCATCTCCGGTGCCGGCTTCGACTGGAACGGAGTCTGGGACAGCCACCAGTGGACCCTCGCCGCGGTCGCCATCCTGATCGGCAGCCTGTTCGGTGTCCTGGCCGCCTGGCTCGTCGAGTTCTGGGCCCGCGTCTGGTACAACCGCGGCACCACCCACATCGACCCGCCGGCCGCCGGCATCTGGATGATGAACACCCTGGTCGTCGGACTCGGCGTCCTGCTGGCCTGAGCCACCCACCCTGCAGCACACGACCCACGCACAAGGAGCACCGGGATGTCCCACGACCCGATCACCAATCCGACCGAACTGCACGATGCCTATGTCTTCGACATGGACGGCACCATCTACCTGGGCGACCACCTGCTGCCCGGTGCCACCCGCATGGTGCAGGAGCTTCGGCGCAGGGGCATCCCGGTGCGCTTCCTGAGCAACAACCCCACCAAGGACCCTGAGCAGTACGTGCACAAGCTCGACGCGCTCGGGCTGCCCACCGACGTGGCCGACGTCGCAAACACCGTCGTGACCACCACGCGCTGGCTCCAGGCCCACCATCCCGACGCCAAGGTCTTCTGTATCAGCGAGGAGCCGCTCAAGAAGGCCCTGCGAGGTGCCGGCTTCACCCTCACCGAGGACCCGGCCGAGATCGACATCGTGATCGCCTCCTATGACCGAACCTTCGACTACCGCAAGCTCCAGATCGCCTTCGACGCCATCTGGTTCCACAAGCGGGCCTTCCTGATCCAGACCAATCCCGACCGCTACTGCCCCTTCCCGGGCGGGCGCGGGGAGCCCGACTGTGCCGCCATCACCGCCGCCATCGAGGCCTGCACCGGCGTCAGCTGCCGGGTGAGCCTGGGCAAGCCGTCGGCCGTGATGCTCACCGAGGCACTGGCCGGGCTCGACGTCGAGGTCGAGAACTGCGTCATGGTCGGGGACAGGCTCCAGACCGACATCCAGATGGCACTGGACACCAACATGCGCTCCGCCCTGGTGCTCACCGGCGAGGCCACCATGGCCGACGTCGAGGCACTCGACCAGGACAAGCGCCCGACCTATGTCCTCGACAGGATCGACCGTCTGCTGCCCCAGCAGGTCTGGGACGAACTGGGCTGGACCGAGGACAACGACCCCGACACGCACTGAGTACGCACCACACCCTTCCGAGCGGCGCAAGGGAGCGCCGGACAAGGACACCGAGATGAACACCACCGGCCCCTACCTGATGGGCATCGACTACGGCACCGAGAGCTGCCGCGTCGCGATCTTCGACATCGTCGGACGCCCCGTGACCTTCGCGGCGACGCCCTATGCCACCACACATCCGCGACCCGGCTGGGCCGAGCAGAGCCCCGAGGACTGGTGGCTCGCGCTGCAGGCCTCCTGCCACAAGGCCATGGCCTCCTCGGGCATCCAGGCCCACGAGATCGCCGGGATCAGCTATGACGCGACCACCATGACCGTGGTTCCGATGAACGACCATGGCGTCGAGCTGGGCAATGCCATCATGTGGATGGACGTGCGAGCCACCGAACAGGCGGCCAGGGCCGAGAAGTCCGACTCCGTCGCGCGCCTCTACAACGGCGCCGGCACCGCGCCCGCCACCGCCGAGTGGTACCC
>NZ_JBHWOO010000255.1:0-2757 GCF_043424415.1 Luteococcus sp.
GTTGTCGCAGCTGGGTGGCGCGTGCCTGCGCCTCCTCGCGGGCCTGGCGTTCCGAGGCGGCGGCGCGGCGCAGTGAGTCGGCCCGGCCTGCGACTGCGCGGACCCGCTCCTCGCCCGTCCTCAACGCCAGCCGGGCGTCCATCTCGGCCGTGCGGGCCAGGCGGGCCAGCTCGGTGAGCCGGTCGCGCTCGGCGGGGTCGGGCTCGGCGACGTCCTGCTGGGCAGAGGCATTGGCCAGCCGTGCCTCGAGTTCCACCAGGCCGGCACGATCCTTCTCGCGGCTGGCCTGGCCGGCCTGCACGGCCTGTTCCAGGCGTTCCACCTCGCCACGCGCAGAACGCTCCGCCTGCTGGGCGACGAGCACTCGCTGGGCATGGTGGCCCTGCTCCTGCTGCGAGGTCTTGTAGGCCTGTCGGGCATCCTGCTGGGTCTGGCGTGCCTGCTGGAAGGACTCGTGCAGGCGCTGCCCCTCATCGCGGCGTGCGTCGAGTTGCTGCTCCACCTCGGCGAGCTCGGCGCGGGCCTGGTCGATGGTTGCCTGCACCTCGATCGGCGACTGCCGTGCCCGCGAACCGCCGGTCACCTGCCAGGACGACAGAACGTCGCCCTCCCTGGTCACGGCGACCAGCTCAGCATCGACCGCGATCACCTGCTGGGCGGTGGCCAGGTCGTCGACCGCCACCATGCCGGCCAGGGCTCGGGCCAGGGCCGGACGCAGCACCGCGTCCGCCTGCACCAGGTCGACCACAGCCCTGGCCCCGGTGGGCAGGTGGCGTGGCGGGGGGATGCTCGCGGGGACCTCGCCGAGCACCAGGGTGGCGCGGCCCAGTTCCTGTCCGCGCAGTTCCTCGACGGCGGCCACTGCCCGGCCCAGGTCCTCGACCAGGACACCGTCGACCGCGGTCCTCAGCGCCGCAGCAACGGCAGCTTCGTAGCCGGCCTCGACCCGCATCATCGACGAGACCGGCCCGATGACACCCTCGGCCAGCTCCTGGTCGAGCAGTGCGGCGGTGGCGTCGCCCCGGTCCAGGCCCAGCTCCAGCGCCTCGATGCGTGCCTGCAGGGCGGCACGGCGCGGGGTGAGCTCCTGGATGAGGGCCTGCACCTGGTTCGACTCGGTGCGCACCGCGTCCGCGCGGACCGTGGCCTGCTCGACCGCGGCGGCCAGGTCCTCGTCGGCTCCCGTGTGGTCCTCGGCGGCGCGGGTGGCGGCCAGCACCTGCGCAGCAGACTCCTCGACGCGTTCGGCGGCCTCGTCGCGGCGCTGCTGCAGACGGGACGCTTCCTCCCCGGCGGCCTCGATCCGCGAGCGCAGGGCATTGACCTGCCCCGTCAGCCTGGCCAGGCCTTCTCGACGGTCGGCGACGGCCCGCAACTGGGCCGCATGGGCCCGGTCCGCCTCGGCCAGGGCGGTCTCGGTCTGGTTGCGGTGCTCCTGTGCCTTGGCCAGGGCGGCGGTCAGCCCGGCCACCTCGGCCCGCAGCTCCTCCTCCTGCTGGCGCACCTGTTCAGCCTCGGCCTCCAGCTGTTCCGGGTCACGGCCCTGGCGCCCCACCTGGGGCTGGGCCTCGGCATTGCGCACCCGCTCCGCGGCGATCTGCTGGGTGGTGCTGGTGCGCTCCCGCAGGGCCGCCAGTGCATACCAGGTCTCCTGCGCCCGCGACAGCCGCGGTTGTGCCTGTGACAGTGCCTGTTCGGCCTCCGCCTCGGCCTGCTGGGCGGCATTCAGCGTCGCCTCGGCCTGGCGCCGGGCCTGCTTGAGCGCGGCCTCGTCGGCCAGGTCGGTCTCCAGCGCGATCGTGGCCTGGGTGAGGTCGTCGGCAAGCAGCCGCGCCTTGGCATCGCGCAGCTCGGCCTGGATGACGGCGGCCTTGCGCGCCACCTCGGCCTGACGACCCAGCGGCTTGAGCTGGCGTCGGATCTCCGCGACGAGGTCCTGGAGCCGGTCCAGGTTGGCCTGGGTGGCCTCCAGTTTGCGCAGCGCCTTCTCCTTGCGCTTGCGGTGCTTGAGGACGCCGGCGGCCTCCTCGATGAAGCCGCGGCGGATCTCGGGGGTGGCCTGCAGGATGGTGTCGAGCTGCCCTTGGCCGACGATCACGTGCATCTCGCGGCCGATGCCGGAGTCGCTGAGCAGTTCCTGCACGTCGAGCAGGCGCGCCGAGGAGCCGTTGATCGAGTAGTCGGAGCCACCGTTGCGGAACATGGTCCGGGTGATCGTCACCTCGGTGTAGTCGATCGGCAGCGCACCGTCGGTGTTGTCGATGGTCAGGCTCACCTCGGCGCGCCCCAGGGGGGCACGCCCGGAGGTGCCGGCGAAGATGACATCTTCCATCTTGCCGCCGCGCAGGCTCTTGGCGCCCTGCTCGCCCATCACCCAGCTCAGCGCGTCGACCACATTGGACTTGCCGGAGCCGTTCGGGCCGACGACGCAGGTGATGCCTGGCTCGAAGTTCAGGGTGGTGGCCGAGGCGAAGGACTTGAATCCTCGCAGGGTCAGGCTCTTGAGGTACACGTGACTAGCGGGCCGGCCACGACTGGCCGCCCTGGTCCAGGGCCTCGGGTGCCACGACCGGCGCGGTCATCGGAACCTCCTCCAGGTGGCCCGTCTGCACCGCCCGGAAGGTCCACAGCTTGTTGACCACGAAGTTGATCGGCAGCGTGAGCACGATGGTGATCAGCTGCGCCCAGTAGGCGCGGTCGCGCAGCCCCTGGCTGCCGTCGAAGACCGACGAGGGCAGGTAGAACATGCTGGTCGGG
>NZ_JBHWOO010000256.1:0-6732 GCF_043424415.1 Luteococcus sp.
TCTCTGCCTCCTCACCCGTCGATGGGTGAGGAGGCGACGTCATGTGGTCGGGGGTGGGGGGTTGTCAGTTCCCCGGTGTCGCGCTGGGGCTGGCCGAGCTGCCGGCCTCCTCCATCGGGATGCCGGCGGCCTCGGCGTCGACCACGGGCACCATGAGGGTCACCTTGCCGGCCTTGGCGAAGTCAAGGGTCATCTGGGTCATGCCGCCGGGCTTGACGTCACCGGTCACGGCGATGTGCGCCTCGCCGAGGTTCACGGCCTGTCCGGCAGGGATCTTGGTCTCGGGCACGTCCATGGTCAGCTCACCGGCGGGCTCGTTGTTCTCCTTGAGGGCAGTGCCCGTCAGGGAGCGCAGGGTGTCGTCCTGCTTGGACGAGACCAGGCTGCCGGCCAGCTCCATCTTGCCTCCGGCGGCGAGCACCATGAGATTGCGGACCTTCACTCCCGTGCCGTCGGCGGGCACCTCGGTCTGCACGCCCGAGGCCGGCTGGTAGGGCTCCAGCGTCTCGTAGTTCGCGCACCCACCCAGACCGAGGCCCAGCACCAGGATGGACGCGACGGCGACGGGGCGAAGTCGGGCGGCGTTGGCAAGCATGCTCATCGTCAGAGGTTCCTTTTCGGTGTCCGGATGCGATCAGACTAGCCACTTTCGGTCCCGCGCGCCTGCTTCCCCCTCCCAAGTGGCACGCAACCGCACAGATCAGTGGTGAAGTCAAGGATTCGGGTTGCATTCCATTACATCGTCGATGCCGTGGAGCGCAAGTCCTCGACGGTCCTCCCATGCTAGGATGGGACAGGCGAAAGGGGTTGCAGGAACATGACTTTTACTGTCGGTGAGACGGTGGTGTACCCCAATCATGGGGCTGCAGTCATCGAAGATATCGAGACCCGCAAGATCAAGGGCGAGGATCGCCAGTACCTGGTGCTCAAGATCCTGGGCCAGACCGACCTGGTGGTGAGGGTGCCTGCATGCAACCTCGACCTCGTGGGTGTCCGGGACGTCGTGGACGAGGCAGGGCTCGAGAAGGTCTTCTCCGTACTGCGTGCACCGCACACCGAGGAGCCGACCAACTGGTCGCGCCGCTACAAGGCGAACCTCGAGAAGCTGCACAGCGGCAACGTGATGAAGGTGGCCGAGGTCGTCCGCGACCTGTGGCGCCGCGAGAAGGATCGCGGCCTGTCGGCCGGCGAGAAGCGGATGCTGGCCAAGGCGCGCCAGATCCTGGTCTCGGAGCTGGCCCTGGCCGAGAAGGTCGAGGAGGACCGCGCGGAGGTCATGCTCGACGAGGTGCTGGCCAGCTGACTAGGATCCAGACCATGAACACACCGGTCGTCGCCCTCGTGGTGGCGGCCGGTTCTGGTTCCCGGCTCGGCGGGCCGGTACCCAAGGCCCTGGTGGAGATCGACGGCCGCGCCCTGGTGCGCTGGTCCGTCGACGCGCTGGCTGCCGGGGGATGTGAGCGTGCCGTGGTGGTGGTTGCCGAGGCGCTGCTCCCCGACTTCCGCCGCGCCCTGGACGGCACGTCCATCCCCGTCGACCTGGTGGTGGGCGGGGCCCGACGGCAGGACTCGGTGGCTCGCGGCCTGGCCGCGGCAGGCTCCCAAGGCGTCGTGCTGGTGCACGACGCGGCCCGCCCCTTCGTCCCGGTGGACGTGGCCCGGGGCGTGGTCGAGTCGGTCCGCGCGGGCCACGTCTGTGTGGTGCCGGTCGTGGCCGTGGTGGACACGATCCGCCAGCGCACCGGCGAGGACTCCCGCGTCGTCGACCGTTCCGCACTGGCAGCCGTTCAGACCCCTCAGGGTTTCGACCTGGAGACCTTGCGTGCCGCCCACGCCGAGGTGGAGCGACGCGGGCTGGAGGTCACCGACGACGCCTCGGTCTGCGAGGCCGTGGGCCACCCGGTCCACCTGGTGCCCGGTTCTCGCGAGTCCCTCAAAGTGACCGAACCCTTCGACCTGGTGGTGGCGCGGGCAGTCGCCGCCACCCGTAGTCCCCACAGCCTCGAGCAGGAGTTGCCATGACCTTTCGCACCGGGATCGGCGTCGACGTCCACCAGCTCGTCGAGGGCGTCGAGATGCACTGTGCTGGCCTGCACTTCCCCGACGAGCCTGCGGGCCTGTCGGGGCACTCCGACGGCGACGTCGCCTCCCATGCTGTCTGTGACGCCCTGCTGGGGGCGGCGGGCCTGGGGGACCTCGGATCCAACTACGGCACCTCACAGCCGCAGTGGGCGGGAGCCTCGGGTGAGGCCTTCCTGGTGGAGACGGCGCGCCGGGTGCGCGAGGCCGGCTTCGAGATCGGCAATGTCTCGGTGCAGGTGATCGGCAACCGGCCCCTGCTGGCGGCCCGTCGCGCCGAGGCCGAAGAGGTGATGAGCCGCGCCGTGGGCGCCCCGGTGAGCCTGTCCGGCACCACCACCGACGGACTGGGCCTGACCGGCCGGGGTGAGGGCGTCGCCGCCATGGCGAGCGCGCTGGTCATCCGCGACTGACCGTCGAGTGTCCCGGCCCGTCGGGGCCGGGTGTCTCGGCGATGGGGGAGTCAGCGCACCTGCGAGGACGGGGCGGCGAAGCTGTTGCAGGCGCCCACACTGGTGGACTCCAGGCCCTTGCGGGTCCACTCCAGCCGACTCTGGCCAGAGCCGTGGTTGCCCTCATAACCTCGGCGCCCGGTGAGCACGTCGTCGCCGATCGAGTAGAACAACCGCCCGACATTGTCGAGCTCCTGGTCGGTCATCAGGGTCGACTGCTGCACCGAGCCGAGGAACTGGCCGGCGAAGCAGTCGGCCTGCACCTCCAGGCGCCGGCTGTACTCGAGCCCCACGCTCTTGCTGGAACGCTCCTCCCAGGCCAGCTCGGAGGCAAGGACGGCGCTGCGGGCCTGCACGGCGTGGCCGAACTCGTGGGCCACCACCGCTTCGGTGATGAAGCGCGAGTCGCGCAGACGCGCGGGAACCACCTGGGGCAGGTCGGTGGCGATGTAGACCTGCTGGTCGGCGCCGCAGTAGACGGCATTGCGGCGGGGGAGCTTGCCGCACTTGGTGGTCACCGACGACGAGTAGACCGTCACGCTGGGACGCACCGCGGTGAACCCGGCCTGGTCCAGAGGCCCCTCCCAGACGCGCATCAGGCAGCCCATCATCTCGTTGAGGTGGGCCGACAGCTCGCGTCGTGACGCACGCTCGATGTCGATGTCGGCCATCTCACAGCGCACCGGGCGCGGGACGCTGGTGGAGTACAGCGGATTGGCCTGCAGCAGCTGGCTGGCCTCCTCATAGGTCTCTGGCTGCGGCAGGCCCGGAGGGTTCTGGGCCACCGGCGGCACCTGGTAGTCGTCGTTCTGGTACTCACCCGGCGGGGCGGGGGTGGTCTGCGGGGCAGGAGCCCGCGTGGCGGGATCCTGCGGTGCCGCCGTGACGCGCGTCTGTGGGTCGGGCACGGTGCTCGGGGCGGTCTGCACCACCTGGCCCAGCAGCCAGCCGAGCGCCAGCAGGCCCAGGAAGCCCATCACCGCCAGCAGGAACATGGCCCGCACCAGCGTCCCCAGCAGGCTGCGGCGTCGGCGCGGACGACCGAAGACCACCTGGCCGCGCGGAACCGGCCCACGGCTGTACTGGACCTGCCCGAAGGGGGTCTGCTGCCAACCGGAGGACTGTCGGGGCCCCCACGGGGAACCTGGCCACTGCTGTTGCGTCACGCGAGCGAGCCTAGCCGCTGCCTCCATGGCCCTCTCGACGGCCGCGTGCGGCCGCGAATGCCCAGGCGCTCGTGGTGGTCCTCGTCAGGCCCTGGCGGCGGGCGTCGGCGAAGCGCAGGCCGATGGCCCGGGCGCTCAACCCGTGGGGGTCGATGCCGGTCCACACCAGTGCCACCAGACCCCAGGCCAGCCCCACCCACCGGCCCAGCGCCATCGGCTGCCCGAAGACCAGCACCGCCACGGGGAAGAAGACGACGAAGGGGCGCACCAGCCGTCGCCAGCGCGCAGGGCGGTCCTGGCCGCGCACAGGCCGCAGGAAGGTGGTGCGCTGCCCCGGGGAGGATCCGTCGCCGGTGGCGGCGACCAGGCAACAGGCCAGTGCCAGCGGCCAGGTGACCAGCATCAGGATGCGCTCGGCGCCGGCCAGCACCTGGGTCGAGCTGTGTCCGAGCGCGAACTCCACCATCGCCACCGAGACGAAGCCCACCAGTTGCAACAGCACGAAGCAGGCTCCGTCGAGCACCTGCCCCAGCCACCGCCGCCGGGCATTGACCGGCCGGGCACGGTGCGCGTTGGCCTCCAGCACCTCGGCCCGGGGGAAGAAACGCGGAGTCAATGCCGCCAGCAGGATGCCGACGGCCGTCCCGGTGGTGTTGGTGACCAGGTCCACCGCGTCACTCATCCGGTAGGCGCACCGGAAGATGCCCCACAAACCGGTGTACTGGGTCACCTCAATGGCCAGCGAGACAAGCAGTCCGGTGGCCAGGGTCGGCAGCACCCGCCACCCGCCGAAGCGGCGGCAGAACCAGCCCAGGGGGACGAACAGGGCCACGTTGAGCAGCAGCTCCAGCACACGATGGTCCACCAACGCCTGGCGCCAGCCGACCCCCTGGTGGGCGGCGCGGACCCGTCGCACCAGCTCCCAGGGATCGGTGTTCAGGTGCTGGCGGCTGGCGCACCAGGCCTCGGTGACCGTGTCCGGGTTGGGCAGCGGGAACATCGTGTAGGCGAACAGAGCCGAGCAGTACACCAGCAGGGCCCCGATCAGTCCCAGGCGGATCTCGGCCACCTCGCCATAGCGGCGGTACTGCCAGACCACCACGGGGACGAAGGCCAGCAGGCTGAGCAGGCCACCGGCTGCCAAGGAGAGGATCGCGTTGTGGAGCACCTGTCCAGACTCTCAGTATGCAGCCGGTGTGGGAAACTGGGAGCCGGCCCGGGCACGTTCTGGGCCACTCGACTCCGAAGGGAAATGCCGTGGCCCGCCACCCCCACCACCGCCCCCGCCGTATCGCAGCACTCGCCGCGGCGGTCGCAGCCCTGGCACTGGGACTGTCCCCGACCCTTCCCGCCCGCGCCGAGGACCCGTCCGCAGGCACACGGGTCGACGTCCGGGCGGAACTGCGTGCCGACGGAAGCCTGGCGGTGCACCAGCTGCTCGACTTCGCCGACAAGGCCCCGGCCACGCTGACCCAGCAACTGCCCACCCGCCGCGAGGCTGATCCGGACGGTACCTACTACCCGATGCAGGTCAGCGGCATCAAGGCCACCACCGGGGCCAGCACGCCAGCGCCTCTGGGCACCAGCACCAGCCAGCAGGAGGAGGCCACCACCGTCAGCATCAACACCGGCGGCGCCGAGACCGTCGTCCTCGACTATGTCGTCACCGGCGCCACCCACCGGGCCCCTGAGGTGGCCGGGGAGCCGGCCCGCACCGAGTTCAGCTGGAACTTCCTGCAGGGGCTGTCGGTGCCGGTGCAGGAGGTCACCGGCGAGGTCCGCGCCCCCGGCACCATCAGCTACGTCACCTGCCAGTCGGGCCCGGCGCAGCGCCTGAGCCCCTGCACCACCTTCGGCGGCGGCACCCACGACGCGCCGCAGCCCTCCTTCACCGACGGACCCCGCGCCGCCGGTGACGTGGTGGAGCTCACCTTCGCCGTGCCCGCCGGCGTCGTCGCGGCCACCTCCGAGCTTGACCACCGCTGGTCGCTCGACCGCGCCTTCAGCGTCAACCGCACCACCCTGCTGGCCAGCCTCCTGCCGCTGCTGCTCGGCGGTGCCCTGCTGTGGCTGCTGCACCGCCGCACCGGCGCCGATACTGGTGACGGCCGGATCGTCCCGGTGGCGCACTTCACCCCCGTCGGCGACGGGCAGAGCCGTTTCACCGTGGTCGACGAGGTGCGCCCCGGCCACCTCGGCACCGTCGCCGACGAGCGCGTCGACCCCGTCGACATCACCGCCACCCTGCTCGACCTGGCCGTGCGCGGCTGGCTGCGGATCGTCGAGCTGCCCCGCGAGCGAGCCCACCAGCCCCTGGACTGGACCTTCGAGCGCCTCGAGGGCGGCCGCGGGGAGTTGCGCAGCTTCGAGTCCCGCCTGCGCGATGCCGTCTGTCCGCCCGACGCCGCAGGGGTGCAGGTCTCGGCCATCGACAAGGCCGTCGCCCCCGTGGTGGAGCAGGTGCAGCACGATCTCTACGACGACGTGGTGGCCCACGGCTGGTTCGAGCGCAGCCCCGAGCACACCCGCAATCGTTGGACCACGCTGGGATGGATCGCGCTGGCCGTGGCCATCGTCGCCACCATCGCCCTGGTCGCCCTGACCACCTTCGGCCTGGTCGGCTTCGCGCTGACCGCGCTTGCCCTCGGACTGTTGCTGGTCGGCCAGGAGATGCCGCGCCGCACCGCCAAGGGCTCGGCCCTGCTCAACGGCCTGCAGGCCCTCGCGGTGACCCTGCAGACCCAGCCCACCCACCAGCTGCCTCGCGGCCAGGAACTCGCCGAGGTCTCGCGCGTGCTGCCCTATGCCGTCGTGCTCGCAGGGCGGGAACGCTGGATCCAGGCCATGGTGGACGCCGACGACGACCCCACCCCGGACGGCGACGAGCTGGGCTGGTACCGCGCTCCCGGCGACTGGCACCTGCCCGACCTGCCTGACTCGCTGGAGGCCTTCGTCGTCACCGTGCAGGGCAAGCTCTTCGGACGCTGAGCCGCCCAGACGGCAGGTCCTGGCACAGATGAACGGCGCCCCCGGAG
>NZ_JBHWOO010000257.1:0-3574 GCF_043424415.1 Luteococcus sp.
TATGTTTGGAGGCCAGCCGCGGCACGCCTCGCAAGGGGAAAACACAGAAGACCCCCACCGAGACTCGGTGGGGGTCTTGCTGGTAGCCCCGACGGGATTCGAACCCGCGCTACCGCCTTGAGAGGGCGGCGTGCTAGGCCGCTACACAACGGGGCCCTAGCGAGTGCTCCGTTTCCGAAGCGAGTGAAAGCCTAGTGGAATGTGCTTTTCAGGGCAATTCCTGACTTTCGCAGGGGTACCAGGACTCGAACCTGGACTAACGGAACCAGAAACCGTCGGGCTGCCAATTACCCCATACCCCTTCGTTGCAACCTTGGCGTTTTCAGCGGCGCAACGAGGTAGAACACTACCCGAGTCGCGGCTGCATGCCAAATCGGTCGGCCAGGGGGTTACGGGAGGCCAGGTTCATCCGCCCCGCGATCCACGCAGCACACAGGGCGAAGAGCGCAAAACCGGTCAGGTCGCTGACGGCCTGGGCCCAACCGATCGACTGCAGCGCCCTGGCCTCGGCAATGCCGCCACCCAGCGCCGCCCACCCGAAGGCGAACAGGTTGTTGGCCACGTGGCAGGCGATGCCGGCCTCCAGGCCCCCGGTGCGCAGCACCAGCAACCCCGCCAGCAGGCCGAAGCCGAAGCGGTCGACGAACAGTGCCGGATTCTGCACACCGTGGAAGAGCGCGAAGACCAGCGAGGAGCCCACCACGGCAGCAATCCTCGCGATCTGCTGGCCTCCGCCCAGCTGGCTCGCCAAGGAACCGGTGGCCTGCAACAGGTAGCCGCGGAAGAAGAACTCCTCCCCCGCCGCCTGCAAGGGGGCCGTCAGAAGCACCGCCAACAGCCACCACGCGACGTGCGCCTGGGGCTGCAGGTGGAAGCCGGAACCTGCCGAGCCCACCAGCAGCACGCCATTGAGCACCACGGCGGCCACCGGTAGGC
This sequence comes from Luteococcus sp., assembly GCF_043424415.1. Lineage (NCBI taxonomy): Bacteria > Bacillati > Actinomycetota > Actinomycetes > Propionibacteriales > Propionibacteriaceae > Luteococcus > Luteococcus sp. The sequence goes on from NZ_JBHWOO010000257.1 coordinate 937, forward strand.
AGAGCAGCAGGTAGCGCCAGCGCATCCCCGGCTGGACACTCATGCCCCACTCGACACGACGGCCGTGGACCAGGCGCACCAGGCCCAGCGAGATGAGCGTCAACAGCGCCAGGCCGAGGTGCGCCCCCACCAGGCCGGGAATGTGCTCGAAGGCCAGCGCCTCCCGCAGGTAGACCCCGAAGGGCCCCGGGCGTCCACCCATCAGCCACCCCATCCAGACCACCAGCTGGGCCACCATCGGCACCGCCACGGCGTACAGCGAGAAGGCCATCAGGGCGCCGAAGACCGGCCTGAGCGGGCTCTGGTCGGGGCCGGTGAGGGCATGGGCGAAGTCGACTCCCGCGGGCGGCTCCTGCACACCGGCCGCGAGCGGGCCGGAGGTGGCCCGCACCGGCTCGGCGCCACGACTGGACCGGCTCACTCCCTTCTGGCTCACTCCTCGTCCACGACGGGATTGGACAGCTCGCCGATCTGGTCGATGGTGATGCTGACCCGCTGGCCCGGCTCCATCGCGCCGACCCCCGCCGGGGTGCCGGTGAGGATCACGTCGCCGGGCAGCAGCGTGGTGAACTCGCTGATCGCACTGACCAGCTCGGCCACCGGGCGCACCATCAGCTTCGTCGAGTCGTCCTGGCGCACCTCACGGTCCTCGGGAGTGCGCTGGCTGGCCACCTCGGTGGTGATCTGCAGCGCGCCGGCCTCCTCCAGGGACAGGTGCGTCACGATCCACGGACCCAGCGGGCAGAAGGTGTCCGAACCCTTGGCACGCGTCCACTGGCCGTCCGACTCCTGCCAGTCGCGGGCACTGACGTCATTGGCGACGGTGTAGCCGAAGACCACCTCCTGCACACGGTCCGCCGGGACCTGCTTGCAGATGCGACCGATCACGACGGCGATCTCGCCCTCGTGGTGCAGGTTGGTGACGCCCCTGGGGCGCACGATCGGGTCGTCGGGGCCGATCACCGAGGTGTTGGGCTTGATGAACAGCAGCGGGTTCTCGGGCACCTCATTGCCCATCTCGGCGGCATGGGCCGCGTAATTGCGACCCACGCCGATCACCTTGCTGCGAGGGATGACGGGCGCCAGCAGGCGCACCTCGTCGAGCGAATGGCGCTCGCCGGTGTAGTTGACCGGCCCCGCGAGGGGGTCTCCGGTGATGGCTGCGATGGTCTCGGGGTGCTCCCCGCCGTCGGTGGCGAGTTCGACGAGGCCGAACTGGGGCTCTGCTCCGGCAAGGGCATATCTGGCGATGCGCATGCCTGAGAGGATATCCGTTGCGCCTGCGATACTGCAGTCATGGCAGCAGACTTCAACGCACAGGCCTTCAGCGCCGTCGAACTCATCCGCACCAAGCGCGACGGGCACCGGCTGCCCGACGAGCAGGTGCGCTGGCTCATCGAGGCCTACACCGAGGGCATCGTCGCCGACGAGCAGATGAGCGCCATGGCGATGGCCATCCTCTTCCAGGGCCTCGACGACGCCGAGCTCGCCACCTGGACCCAGGCGATGATCGACACCGGTGTGCGGCTCGACTTCCAGGCCCTGAGCCGCGCGACCAGCGACAAGCACTCCACCGGCGGGGTGGGCGACAAGATCACCCTGCCGCTGGCGCCGCTGGTTGCCGCCTGCGGCGTGGCCGTCCCCCAGCTCTCGGGCCGCGGCCTCGGCCACACCGGCGGCACCCTCGACAAGATGGAGGCCATCCCCGGATGGCAGGCGACTCTCAGCAATGACCAGATGATGCGCCAGCTGGAGGAGGTCGGGGCGGTCATCTGCGCCGCCGGTGACGGCCTGGCGCGCGCCGACAAGAAGCTCTACGCCCTGCGTGACGTCACCGGCACCGTCGAGGCCATCCCGCTGATCGCCAGCTCCATCATGAGCAAGAAGATCGCCGAGGGCACCGGCGCGCTGGTGCTCGACGTCAAGGTGGGCTCCGGCGCCTTCATGAAGACCCTCGACGATGCTCGTGAGCTGGCACGCCGCATGGTGGCGCTCGGCAAGGCGGCCGATGTGACCACCGTCGCCCTGCTCACCGACATGTCGACTCCGCTTGGCCTGACCGCTGGCAATGCCCTGGAGGTGCGCGAGTCGGTCGAGGTGCTGGCCGGGGGCGGCCCGGCCGACGTCGTCGAGCTGACCCTGGCCCTCGCCCGGGAGATGCTGCAGGCCGCCGGCAGCGACGCCGACCCCGAGAAGGCCCTGGCGGACGGCTCGGCGATGGACGCCTGGAAGCAGATGGTGCGCGCCCAGGGCGGCGACCCGGAGGCGGAGCTGCCGTGGGCGAAGGAGACCGAGGACGTGGTGGCCGAGCGAGACGGCGTGCTGACCCAGCTGGACGCGATGGCCGTCGGCGTCGCCGCCTGGCGTCTGGGAGCCGGACGTGCCCGCAAGGAGGACCCGGTGCAGGCCGGTGCCGGCGTGGTGATGCACGCCAAGCCCGGCGACCGCGTCACCAAGGGCCAGCCGCTGCTGACGCTGCACACCGACACCCCCGAGGCCTTTGCGAGGGCCCGCGAGGCACTGGCCGGCGGCATCGAGATCGGCGACGAGACCCTCGAGCGCCAGCCCTTGGTGATCGACCGGATCAGCTGACCGATCCGGCCAGCAGGATGATGCCGCAGGCACCGGCCGGGACATA
>NZ_JBHWOO010000258.1:0-14518 GCF_043424415.1 Luteococcus sp.
AGTCCCATGCGACCATCACAGCACGCCCAAAGGGAGGGGGAAAGCAATCTGGCGCTGGGCGAACAAGCCTTGCGGAGTTGGCATGCCGCCTTGTCGGGGTGATGATGAGGCCATCACGCGCAGTGATGCACCCACCACCAGGAGGTTCCCATGCCCGAGGCCATCAAGGTCGCCGCCGTCGGCGAGATCGAGGACGAGAGCGCCATCGTCGTCGACGGCGCCACCAACGGCACCGGCGAGGACATCGCCGTCTTCTTCTCCGACGGCACCTACTACGCCATCGACGACACCTGCACCCACCAGGACGCCTCGCTCGCCGAGGGCTGGGTGGAGGGCGACGAGGTCGAGTGCCCCGTGCACGCCGCCCGCTTCAGCCTGTGCACCGGCGCGGCCCTGTGCCTGCCGGCCACCGTCGCGGTGAAGACCCACAAGGTCGAGTTGCGCGGCGACGAGGTCTGGCTGCACCCCGGAGTCCCGGCCGACAAGCAGTGAGGACGGCCGCGGCCCGGGGGCAATCGTCTCAGCGGGCCGCGAGCAGGTCGTCGGCCACCCGGCCGATCAGGCCCTTGCCATTGGCGACGTCCAGCACCGAGCCCGATGTGGTGATGCCGTAGCGGCGCGAGGCCAGCAGCACATAGGCGCCGGTGTAGTCAACGGGGTCAGGACAGCGGTGCAGCGCCGACTTGTCCGCCACCGCACGCGCGGAGGCCTCGGCGTCGGCGAAGACCGCCCCCTCCAGCCCCATCGATGCGGGCCCGCGCAGGTCGGTGACCATGCCCGCGGGCGCCACGCCGTTGACCCGCACGTCGGGGGCCAGCTCGTAGGCCAGCTGCTTCACCAGGCCCATGCCGGCGTGCTTCGAGGCGATGTAGAGGGGGCCGCCGCCGCCCGGGTAGAGCGCGGAATTCGACAGCGAGACCATGAAGGAGCCCTTGCTGGCCCGCAGCTCGTCGACCACCGCCTTCATGCCCAGCAGCGGCGCCTTCACGTTGAGGCGGAAGATGTCGTCGAAACCAACCTCGATCTGCTCGGGCGTCATGGCCTCGACGCCCCGGTTGGCATCCCACAAACCGGCATTGGCGATGAAGCAGTCCACCCGGCCAAAGGCGTCGACGGCGGCCGCGACCACCTCACGGTTGGCGTCGTAGGAGCCGGCATCGCCCTGCACGACGAGCACCCGCTCGTCGCACTGTTCGCGCAGCTGGGTGGCCTTGTCGGCGGAGAACTCCAGGACGGCGACGCGGGCGCCCTCCTCCAGCAGGGTGTCGACCAGGGCACGGCCCAGGCCCGATCCACCACCGGTGAGCACGACCACCTGCTCGTCAAGCCATCCCATCGAGAACTCCTTCGTCGCTCCTGCGGCCGGCACCGGCCACGTCGACGCTAGGACCGGCGCCGACCCGCCCTCAACCGCGCGTTCCGAGTGACGCAACGAGACGGTCGGCCCATCCCTCGCTGCCGAGGAAGAGCTCGGGCACCGGTTCGCCCACGCTCTGGCAGGCACCGGCCACCATCCGGTCCATGACGGCGGCAGACATCGCGGTGATGGACTCCTCGTCGCGGATGGTTCCCGCCACGCGGGAGAGCACGCAGCCCTCGACGGTGGCCAGCAGATAGTCGGCCAGCCGGTCGGGCAGGCCGGGCAGTTCCTCCAGCACGCGCGCCGGGATGTGCTCGAGCCAGGCGGCGGTGAGCTGACGCTGGGTGTGCACGCGCAGCTCGAGGATCTGCGCGGCGGTGTCCGAGCCGTGCATCTGCTGATCCATCATCAACTGCACGTTGAAGCGCCACAGACCGAAGCGCTCGGGTCGTTCGACGATGCGGTCCAGCACCGCCTTCACCGGATTGGTGCCGGTCTCGAGGTGCGCGACGGTGGATTCCACCTCCTCGCGGGCCTGGGCCACCATCGCGGCGAAGAGCGCGTCCTTGTCCTTGAAGTGCCAGTAGAAGGAGCCGGGGTGCACCCGGGCGCGCTGCTGGATCATCGCCAGCGTGGTGCCCTTGTACCCGCGCTCGAGCGCAATCGAACGAGCAGCCCCGATGATCCGCTCCCGGGTATCCGGCGGGCCCCCACCGTGCTGGTGCCTGTCCATGACCGTCCCTTCATGCCGCCTGATCCGGCTGCCCACCGCAGCCTCCCCATTGTGCCGCGCAAGGTCGCGCCCGCCCATTGTTCCTCCTGACGGAACGACCCCGTTGAGCACCCCCTCAAGTGCCGCCTACGGTGACATCACTCACAGTTGAGCACCTACTCAAGGAACCGCCGTCAGAGCTGACAAGGGAGTCCCCATGACCGACATCACCGATCTCGTCGACATCGAGAACGGCCGCCTGGCCGGCGACATGTTCACCGACGAGGACATCTACCAGCAGGAGCTCGAGAAGGTCTGGAAGCGCGCCTGGTGCTTCCTCGCCCACGACTCCCAGATCCCCTCCAAGGGAGACTTCTTCCAGACCTACATCGGCGAGGACCCGGTGATGGTCGTGCGCCAGAAGGACGGCAGTGTCAAGGCCTTCCTCAACCAGTGCCGCCACCGCGGCATGCGCATCTGCCGCGTCGACTCGGGCAAGGCCAAGGCCTTCACCTGCTCCTTCCACGGCTGGTCCTATGACCTCGACGGCAAGCTCAAGAACATCCCGCGCCAGGCCGACACCTACCCCGCCGACTTCGACAACGACCGCTACAACGCCGTCGCCGTGCCGCAGCTGGTCAACTACAAGGGCTTCTGGTTCGGCACCTGGGACAAGGACGCCCCCGACCGCGAGGAATACCTCGGCAGCGCCAAGTACGCCCTGGACGGCTACATCGACCGCTGGGACGAGGGCATGGAGGTGGTGAGCTTCAACCGCTGGGTGCTGCCCAACAACTGGAAGTTCATGGCCGAGCAGCCCACCAGCGACATGCAGCACTCCGAGATCACCCACGTCTCGGCCGCCACCGTGCTCAACAAGGCCTCCGATGCCACCGCCCGCACCCTGCGCGGCGAGAACCCCACCGGACGCCAGTTCTTCAGCGACTACGGCCACAGCCGCGGCTGCCGAACCCACCAACTGACCACGCCGACGACGTCGAGGAGCCAGACATGAGCAACAACAACCCGGACACGTCGATGCCCAACGGCATGGACCCCGAAGAGCTGAAGATCCACCAGTCCGCCGTCCGTCACACCGAGGTGGAGGGCTGGACGCCCGAACTGCCCGAGACCAACCGCGTCGCCGCCCTGCTGGACGGTGTCGACGCCGAGACCCAGCGCGCCATCGAGCACTTCCTCTACGAGGAGGTGCAGGTGCTCGACGACCTGGAGTGGGGCAAATGGCTCGACTTCCTGTCCGACGACCTCCTCTACTGGGCCCCGGTACAGGAGGAACGCTATGCCCGCGAACGCCGTGAGAACCGGATCAAGAAGTTCGGCACCTCGGTCTACTTCGAGGAGAACAAGATCCAGATGAAGCAGCGCGTCGACCGCCTGCTCACCAACATGGCCTGGGGCGAGGAGCTGCCGTCGCGGGCGCGCCACGTCATCAGCAACATCCGCGTCACCAAGGGGCTGCGCGAGGGCGAGTACATCGTGAAGTCGAACTTCTACGACTACCGCTCCAACGGCCAGCGTTACCACGACTCGGTGACCGGCGAGCGCACCGACATCATCGTCAAGGACGAGAACTCCACCTGGGGCTTCCTGGTCAAGGAGCGTTGCGTGCTGTTCGACATGGCGATGATCCTGAACAAGAACCTCAGCCTGTTCTACTGATCCCGTTCCAGCCGCAGACCCACACCCCGGGAGGGGAGAAGACGTGAAGATCACCACCCTTGTCAGCATCGGCGTCGTCGTCGCCGACCTCGAGAAGGCCGTCGAGAACTACGCACGACTGCTCGGCATCACCCAGTGGGCGGTGCACGAGCGCGGAGCCGGCCAGCTCTCCGAGATGGTCAGCCACGGGCGTCGCAGTGACGGCACCTACCGCTCGGCCTTCGGAGCCGCGCCCTTCGACCCCGAAGGCCCCGGCCCGATGGGGGCGCAGCCCCGGCCGACGCCCTTCGAGCTGGTGCAGCCCACTGGTGGCGAGAGCCCCTTCAACGAATTCCTCCTCTCCCGGGGTGAGGGCATCTGTTTCCTCACCGTCATCGCCGAGGACGACGAGCAGGCCATCGAGGCGCACCTGCGCAATGAGGGCATCGCGGTGGCCCACCGCCACGTCGTCGACGGCCGCACCCGCACCTTCCACGACACCCGGCGCCAGCTGGGCGGATTCCTGCTCGAGGTGCTCCCGGCCAGCAGCGATGCCCCCACCGGGCTCAATGCCACCGGTGGCGAGCAGCGCACCGTCGACGGCGCCGCCCTGCGCGGCACCGCGGACGACGAGCGCCCCCACGGCGCCATCCCGATGCAGGGCATCAACCACTTCGGTGTCATCGTCGACGACACCATGGAGGCCCTCGACTGGTACCACCGCGTGCTGGGCATCAAGAAGTTCGACATCAAGACCTGGCAGACCGGGTTCGGCCGTCTCGACAAGCCCTTCTACCGCGACCAGGATCCCGTCCAGCACGGCTACTTCACCGCCCAGGGATTCGCCGGCGACTTCGGCTTCGAGATCATCCAGTGCAAGTACGGCGACTCGCACTACAACCGTGAGTTCACCGACCAGCGCGGCCCCGGCATCCACCACATGTTCCCCTTCCTCACCACCGACGAGGGCCAGTGGGAGCAGGTGGCCGAGGACATGACTGCCCTGGGCTGCCCCGTCGTGATGGGCTCCGACCTGCGCGGCGGCGCCTCGGCCTACTGCTACTACGACACCTTCGAGCCGCTCTCGGGCTTCCTCGTCGAGGGCGTGTGGCGCCGCTTCCCCGCCAAGGACGAGTACATGGCGCCCGACTGGACCGTCGACTACTCCACGCTGGAACAGCGATGATCCGCGTCCTGCACGAGCTGCCCACGCTCGACGATCCCGAGCTCCTGCTGGCCGAACTGGCGCAGGTGCGCGACCTGGACGGCTGCGACTCGGCCGAGCTGTACCGCAGCCTGGCCGCCGGCGAGGACTCCCACGCCCTCACCATGACCTGGCGCGACGAGGACTCCCACGACGCCTTCTGGCAGCAGGTGCTGGGCGGCGAGTTCCCGGAGCTGTGGCGCCTGGTGGCCACCGGCGACTCGGTCGAGGGCGCAACCGAGTTCTACCGCTGCGAACGCTTCGCCCTGGTCGACGGCGCCTGGCGCCCCGAGGGGGCCGGGGAGCGCCGCGCGATCAGCTGGCCCGCCCGCGGCGAGGTCCGCGTCATCATCCAGAATGCGGTGCAGGCCACCGAGGCGATGTACGACAAGATCCGCGACGAGATCGCCGAGACCCGTCGCGAGCTGGGCTGCACCTCCTATGCCTGGCACGAGAACGTCGAACTGCCCGGGCACCTGCTGCTGCTCGAGGTGTGGTCGGGCCAGATGACCTATGACCAGCACTGGGCGCTGCGCCTGGCCACCGCCGACTTCCTCGGCGACAACCTGCGCACCCCGGCCGAGCCGCAGCGCGGCCCGGTGGCCCGTGAGTTCTACCGACGCCAGCGCTTCGCCCACCACTACGACCGCTGGATGCCGTGCGACGCGGCACAGGTGGCCACCACGATCGTCTGGCCCGCCAGCTGATCGCGCCATCCTTGCCCTGCCCCGAACCGGGGTCACACTGGAAGACTGGACACCCGGCACCGAGGCCGGGACACCGATGAAGGAGAGAACAATGCCCGAGCCGATCAAGGTCGCCACCGCAGGAGACATCGAGGACGAGGAGGCCATCGTCGTCGACGGCGAGACCAACGGCACGGGCGAGGACATCGCCGTCTTCTTCTCCGACGGCAAGTACTACGCGTTCAATGACATCTGCACCCACGAGTACGCCCAGCTGTCCGACGGGTGGATCGAGGGCGACGAGGTTGAGTGCCCGCTGCACTCGGCCAAGTTCAGCCTGTGCACCGGCGCCGCCCTGTGCCTGCCCGCCAGCAAGCCCGCCCGCACCCACAAGGTGGAGCTGCGCGGCGACGAGGTCTGGCTGTACCCGGGCACCCCGGTCGACGGCGCCGTGGTGGCCGACTGATGCGCGTCATCATCGTCGGTGGCGGCCTGGCCGGTTTCACCGTCGCGCAAGAACTGCGCAAGCTGGGCAGTGACGCGACGATCACGCTGGTTGACCCCCAAGGCCTGCCCTATGACCGCCCGCCGCTGAGCAAGGACTACCTGCGCGGCAGGGCGACGGCCGAGCAGCTGGCCTTCGTCGAGCAGTCCTGGTTCGACCAGAACTCCGTCGAACTGGTCACCGGGCGCGTCACGGAGGTGGACCCGACGAACCTGGGCGTCGTGCTCGAGGACGGTTCGCGGATCGAGGCCGACGAGGTGGTGCTGGCGATCGGTGGCCTGCCCCGTCGCCTGCCCGTGCCGGGCGGTGACCTGGACGGCATCTGCCACCTGCAGACCCGGGCCGAGGCCGATGCCCTGCGCGCGGAGCTGGTCGAGGGGCGTCGCGTCGGCATCATCGGCGCCGGCCTGATCGGTTCCGAGGTGGCCTCCACCGCGGTCGAGGCGGGCTGCGAGGTCACCCTGGTGAGCTCCTCGCCGCTGCCCTGCATCCCCTTGTGGGGAAGGCCGCTGGCCGAGCGGCTGCACCAGATGCACGCCGATGCCGGGATCACGGTCCTCACCGGTGTCCCGCACGCCGTGGAGCGCACCGTGGACGGCTTCCGCGTGGAGCTCTCCGGCGACCAGGTGCTCGAGGTGGAGACGCTGCTGGTCGCGATCGGCTCCGAGAACGAGGCGCCGCTGGCCGAGGCGGCCGGGGTGGCCGTCGACGGCGGCATCACGGTCGACGAGCGGCAGCAGACCTCCGTCCCGCACCTGTACGCGGTGGGTGACATCGCGCGCGTGGTGCGTGCCGACGGCTCCCTCGCGCCCGGCCACGGCCACTGGGAGCCGGCGATGCAGTCGGGCCAGCGCCTCGCGGCGGTGCTGGCCGGTGCGCCGGTGCCCGAGCCGGTGGCGCCGTGGATGTGGTCGGATCGTCACGGCGTGCACGCCGAGGCCGTCGGGAACCTGGCCGGCGGACAGCTGGTCTCGCGGGTGCTCGACGGGGTGGTGCAGGCCAGCTTCAACCTGGACATCACGGGCCGCATGGTGGGTGCTGCCTGCATCGACGGTGGCCAGACGGTGCGTGCCGCGCGCCGCATCATCGACCGCGGGATCGTCGTCGACGCCGAGCAGCTGGCCGATCCCTCGCTGCCGTTGAAGAAGTTGGCCAAGTAGCTTGTACTGGCCCGTCTGGGGGGTCGTCGGGCGGTTCAGGCGATGACCCCACCAGGCTTTCTGCACCAGGCGCAGAAGATCACCCCGACCCCACCTTCTGTTTTGTCAGACCTGACGATTAGTGTTTGTGGTCCGGGCGACGGTGCTCGGAACCGCGCAGTCCCCCACCTGCGCGGCCTGACACAGGAGTAGAACCCGTGGTGAAGACCCTTTGGCGTCGGACGAGTGCGCTGGCCGCAGCCGTCCTGGCGCTCACCGCCGGCCTGGGCGCGCAGCCGCCCAGGGCCCTGGCCGCAGAACGGACGGCCACGCTGGTCGGCAGCCTGCAGGACGAACTCGGCTGCGCCAAGGACTGGCAGCTGGACTGCGAGGCCACCGAACTGGAGCAGCAGCCGGGCAGCACCGTCCACCGCCGCATCCTGACGCTGCCCAAGGGCAGCCACGAGTACAAGATCGCCATCAACCACTCCTGGGACGAGTCCTATGGCGAGGGCGACGGCAATGCCAGGCTCGTGCTCGACGGCCCCGCCGAGGTGGAGGTGAGCTATGACGACCAGACCCACCAGGTGGGCCTGCGCCCCACGAAGCTGGCCGGCGCCGTCTCGGATGCCGACCGGGCACTGGCCAAGGACTCCCTGCGCGCGGCCACCACGAAGGAGAACTTCTACTTCCTGATGGCCGACCGCTTCGCCAACGGCAGCACCGCCAATGACACCGGCGGCATCTCCGGCGGGCGGATGGAGCACGGCTTCGACCCCACTGACAAGGGCTTCTACCACGGCGGCGACCTGAAGGGCGTCATCGGCAAGCTCGACTACATCAAGGGCCTGGGCACCACGGCCATCTGGCTGACGCCGTCCTTCAAGAACCGTCCGGTGCAGGGTGAGGGCGAGAATGCCTCGGCCGGCTACCACGGCTACTGGATCACCGACTTCACCCAGATCGACCCGCACCTGGGCACCAATGCCGACATGAAGGCGCTCATCGACCAGGCCCATGCCAAGGGGATGAAGGTCTACTTCGACATCATCACCAACCACACCGCCGACGTCATCGGCAACGAGCAGGGCACGTACGAGTACGTGAGCAAGGCGACGGCCCCCTACAAGGACGCCTCCGGCACCGTCTTCGACGACGCCGAGTACGCCGGGCGCGCCGACTTCCCTGCGCTGGATGCCGCCACCAGCTTCCCGCTCACCCCGACGGTCGCCGAGGCCGACGAGGACCTGAAGGTCCCGGCGTGGCTCAACGACCCGACGATGTACCACAACCGCGGCGACTCGACCTATGCCGGCGAGTCGGCCACCTACGGCGACTTCTCGGGCCTGGACGACCTGTTCACCGAGCGCCCCGAGGTGGTCAAGGGAATGACCGACATCTACTCCACCTGGGCAGACTTCGGCATCGACGGCTTCCGCATCGACACCGTCAAGCACGTCAACACGCCCTTCTGGAGCGAGTTCTCGCCCGCCGTCATGAAGGCCGCCCAGCAGGCCGGCACCAAGGACTTCTTCATGTTCGGCGAGGTCTACGACTCCGACCCGAAGTTCACCAGCACCTACACCACGCAGGGCAGGCTGCCCGCCACCCTCGACTTCGGTTTCCAGGGTGCGGCCGTCAATGCTGTGCAGGGCAAGGCCACCACGGGACTTCGTGACTTCTTCGCCAGCGACGACTGGTACACCGACACCGACTCGAATGCCTACCAGCTGCCCACCTTCCTGGGGAACCACGACATGGGCCGCATCGGCATGATGCTGGCCAAGGCCGGCTACTCCGGTGACGAGCTGCTGCGCCGCACCGAGCTGGCCAATTCCCTGATGTACCTGGTGCGCGGCAACCCGATCACCTACTACGGCGATGAGCAGGGCTTCATCGGCGCCGGCGGCGACAAGGACTCCCGCCAGGACATGTTCGCCTCGAGGACCGCGCAGTACCAGGCCGAGGAGCTGATCGGCGGCGGCACGATCGGCACCGGTGAGCACTTCTCCACCCAGGCCCCGCTCTACCGCCACATCAAGCAGCTCGCGACGCTGCGACAGGCGCATCCGGCACTGGTCGACGGCGCCCAGGTGCACCGCTTCGCCAGCTCCGGCGCCGGCATCTACGCCTTCAGCCGGATCGACCGCGCCACCGGCACCGAGTACGTCGTGGCCGTCAACAATGACTCGAAGCCGGCCTCGGCCAGCTTCCAGACCTACGGCAGCAATGTCGCCCACAAGCCCCTGCTGGGCACCAGCACCGTGCTGAAGTCGGGCCGCGACACCCGCGTCAGCGTCACGGTCCCGGCCCTGTCGGTGAGCGTCTGGAAGGCTGTCAAGCCCTTCGCCAGCCGCGACGCCGCCCCGGCCGTCCAGTTCAAGGCACCCACCGCCGGTGCCGTCGTCGGTGGCCGGACCGAGGTGGCCGCCTCGGTGCCCGAGAACACCTTCGCCCAGGTGAGCTTCGCCTGGCGTCCGGTCGGCACCCAGGACTTCCGCGCCCTGGGCACCGACGACAACGCCCCCTACCGGGTCTTCGCCGACACCTCCTCGCTGCCCAAGGGCCAGCTGGTGGAGTACCGCGCCGTCGTGAAGGACTCCTCGGGCAATGTCTCCGCCACCAGCACCTACGCGCAGGTGGGCACCCCGAAGAAGGCTGCCGACCCTGCCACCGGCGACGTCGGCCCCGTGACCCAGCCCGATGCCGTCTCGGTGCCGGGCAGCCACAACTCCGAGATGGGATGCTCCGAGGACTGGCAGCCTGCCTGTGAGCAGGCGCAGCTCACGCTCGACGCCAAGGACCAGGTGTGGAAGGGGACCTTCCAGGTGCCGGCCGCCGAGCACTCCTACAAGGCCGCGATCGACAAGGGCTGGGACGAGAACTACGGCGCCGGCGGTGCCGCAGGCGGCTCCAACCTCACCTACACCAGCCCCGGCACGGTCACCTTCTACTACGACCATGCCCGTCACTACGCCACCAGCGACGCCGAGGGCCCGATCATCACCGCGGCCGGTTCCTTCCAGGCCAAGCTCGGCTGCGCCGCCGACTGGTCCCCGGACTGCATGAGGCCGTGGCTCACCGATCCCGACGGCGACGGCACCTACACCTGGAGCTCGGCGGCCATCCCGGCCGGCAACTACGACTTCAAGATCGCCCACGGCCTGTCGTGGGACGAGAACTACGGTGACGGCGGCGCCAAGGACGGCAACAACATCACCATGGCCGTGCCCACCGACGGCACCGTCATGACGATCAGCTACGAGCTGGCGACGCACAAGACCACCGTCAGCGCCTCGAAGGCTGGTGCCGCCCCCGACCTGAAGGCCGCCAAGGCCATCTGGCTCGACCGCGACACCATCGCCTGGCCCGCCAGCTCCGTGCCCGCCGGCGTCGACCCGTCGACGCTCGACTGGCGCCTGCACTGGTCGCCCACCGGCGCCCTGGCCGTCGATGCCGAGACGCTCACCGGCGCCGACGCGCAGCAGGCCGAGCTCACCCTCGACCCGGCCGGCATCCCCGCCGAGCAGCTCGCGGCCCATCCCGAGCTGAAGGGCTACCTGGCCCTGCAGCTCGACCGTCGGGCCGTGCGCGAGGCCGGCAGGATCCTCACCGGGCAGGTGGCCGTCGCCCAGTACCACGACCTCGGCCAGGTGATGGATGCCACCGGGGTGCAGGTCCCCAAGGTGCTCGACGACCTGTACGCCGCCAAGGCCAAGGACAAGACGCTCGGCGCCACCTTCACCAGTGCCGGGATCAGCTTCCAGCTCTGGGCCCCCACGGCCCAGCAGGTGACCCTGCTGACCTGGCCGGCGGGTTCGCCCGACCAGGACGCGTCGAAGGCCACCCGCACCCGGATGACCAAGGATGCCTCGGGCACCTGGCAGGCCGTGACCAGCCGGAGCTTGGAGAACGTCCGCTACCTCTACGAGGTGAAGGTCTTCGCCCCGTCGGAGCAGAAGGTGGTCACCAACCTGGTGACCGATCCCTACTCGGTGGCGCTGACCCTGAACTCCACGCGCTCGGTGGCCGTCGACCTGTCCAGCAAGAAGTGGAAGCCGCAGCAGTGGACGAGCACGGCCTCGCCGAAGCTCGCCCAGAGCGTCGACTCGACCATCTACGAGCTGCACGTGCGCGACTTCTCGATCGGCGACCAGACGGTGCCGGCCGCCGACCGCGGCTCCTACAAGGCCTTCGCCAGCAGTGGCGATGGAACCAAGCACCTGCGCAGCCTCGCGAAGGCGGGCCTGAACACGGTGCACCTGCTGCCCACCTTCGACATCGCCACGATCGAGGAGGACGAGGCCAAGCAGGCCACGCCGCCCTGCAACCTGGACTCCTACCCGGCCGACTCGAAGGAGCAGCAGGCCTGCATGAAGAAGATCGCCGACGCCGACGGCTACAACTGGGGCTACGACCCGCTGCACTACCTGGCGCCGGAGGGCAGCTACGCCTCCACCGCCAGCGCGGCAGACGGCGGCCACCGCGTCGCCGAGTTCCGCACCATGGTGGGTGCCCTGCACGCCGACGGCTTGCGCGTGGTGCTCGACCAGGTCTACAACCACACCCCGGCGGCCGGGCAGGATGCCAAGAGCGTGCTCGACAAGGTGGTGCCCGGCTACTACCAGCGCCTGGACGCCAAGGGTGCGGTCCAGACCTCCACCTGCTGCCAGAACACCGCCACCGAGCACGCCATGATGGGCAAGCTGATGGTCGACTCCACCGTGCTGTGGGCCAAGGCCTACAAGGTCGACGGCTTCCGCTATGACCTGATGGGCCACCACTCGGTGCAGAACATGGCCGACGTCCGCGCCGCCCTCGACCGGCTGACGCTGGCCCGCGACGGGGTGGACGGCAAGGCCATCTACCTCTACGGCGAGGGCTGGAACTTCGGCGAGGTGGCCGACAATGCCCTGTTCACCCAGGCCAAGCAGGGCCAGCTGGGCGGGACCGACATCGGCACCTTCAACGACCGCCTGCGTGATGCCGTGCGCGGCGGTGGCCCCTTCGACGAGGACCCGCGCAAGCAGGGCTTCGGCTCCGGCGAGGCCACCGACCCCAATGGGGCTCCGATCAACGAGCAGGCCCCGGCGAGTCTGGCCCACGACACCGACCTGGTGGCGCTGGGCCTGGCAGGAAACCTGTCCGACTACGCACTGCGCACCAGCGAGGGCAAGGTCGTCAAGGGTTCCGAGGTGGACTACAACGGGGCCCCGGCCGGCTATGCCAGCCAGCCCGGTGAGGTCATCACCTATGTCGACGCGCACGACAACGAGACCCTGTGGGACTCGATCACCATGAAGATGCCGCCGACCACGTCGGTGGACGACCGGGTGCGGATGAACACCGTCAGCCTGTCGACCACGGCGCTGGCGCAGACGCCCTCCTTCTGGCACGCCGGTGCCGACCTGCTGCGCAGCAAGTCGCTGGACCGCAACTCCTACAACTCGGGTGACTGGTTCAACCGGCTCGACTGGACGGGCGCCGACAACGGCTTCGGCAAGGGCCTCCCGCCGGCTGCTGACAACGAGGCCAAGTACGGCTTCATGCAGCCCCTGCTGGCGGAGGCGAAGAACAAGCCCAGCCAGGCGCAGGTGCAGCAGGCCTCGGCACAGGCTGCCGACCTGTTGCGACTGCGCTTCTCGACGCCGCTGTTCCGCCTGGGCTCGGCCGAGCAGATCAAGGCCAAGGTCTCCTACCCGGTCCAGGGCACCGCGCAGATGCGTCAGGGCGTGCTGGTGCAGCGCATCGACGACACCGTCGGACGTGACGCCGATCCGGCGCTGAGGGGCCTGGTGGTGGTCTGGAACACCACGCCGAAGGCCGTCGTGCAGACGGTGCCGGGCGCGCAGGGCTACCAGTTGAGCCCGGTGCAGGCCAAGGGCAGCGACCCGGTGGTCAAGCAGGCGGCCTTCAATGCGAAGAGCTCCTCCTTCACCGTGCCGGCGCGCACCGTGGCGGTCTTCGTCCAGAAGTGACCCCTGACGGGCAGGGCCCGCGATCCATGCCACGAGGGGTACCCGTCATCGGGTGCCCCTCGTGGCCTTCCCGAACCGGCTGGCGCTACAGCTGATCCACAGGCTTTGCCAAGGACCCCTCAGCTTCGCTCACTTGAAATGAGCGATTCCATCACCCGGCAACACCCGGAAATGGCGTCGGGATCGCATTCCCACAAGGCATTTGGCCGACTGCCGGAAGCACGGGTGTTGGCCGGGTCGGACTTTTCGCTATTTGTGAGAATTTCTTAGAAACGTAGTGTCGGTCTCCGTCGCACCAGCGACAGCAACGGACACCGAAAGACCAACCCCACCGGGCGGGCTCTCCCACCCCAGGCCCCGCCAGCAAAGGAAGACCATGTCGAAGTTCCGCATCAGCACCAGCACCGCCGTCGCAGCCGTCGCCCTGGGAGGCGGCTCCCTGATGGCGACCGCTCCCTCCGCACAGGCCTTCGCGCCCAGCGGCAACGACGGCGGCAGCTCGCACAGCGCTCCGGCCAAGCCGGCCCCCGCTCAGCAGACCCGCACCGTCAAGGCCACCAAGGCACCCGACCGCTCCGGGCTCGTCTTCGGCAACCGCAGCGAGGCCATTCGCCAGCTGCAGGCCCAGCTCACCCGGGCTGGCTTCGAGGTTCCCCGCACGGGTTACTTCGGCACCATCACCCAGGGTGCCCTGGAGGACTTCCAGGCCTCCAAGGGCATCACCGTGACCGGCCGCGCGACCGCCCGCACCCTCGACGCCCTGGGTTCCAGCAGCGCCAGCACCGTGCGCGCCCTGGCCGCCACCAGCAGCGCCCGCAGCGTCACCTCCTCGGTGAACAGCTCGGCACCCAGCTCCTCCAGCGCCCAAGCCGCGGTCAACTTCGCCCACGCCCAGCTCGGCACCCCGTACTCCTACGGTGGCACCGGAAACGGCGGCTACGACTGCTCCGGCCTCACCCGGGCCGCCTGGCGCGCCGCGGGCGTGAGCATCCCGCGCACCAGCTACGCGCAGTGGGGTGGCCTGCAGAAGGTCTCCACCAGCAACCTGCAGCCCGGCGACCTGGTGATCTTCTACGGCGGCAGCCACATCGGCATCTACGTCGGCGACGGCGACGTCATCCACGCGCCCCGCCCCGGCAAGAGCGTCGAGAAGGTATCGATGAGCACCATGCCCGTCTCGGGGGCCGTGCGTCCCGCCTGACCCGGCGCGGCCACATGGCCGACAACACACCAAAGACCGGTTGTGGCCGGCTCCCTCGGGGGAGCCGGCAGAGC
>NZ_JBHWOO010000259.1:0-4513 GCF_043424415.1 Luteococcus sp.
TCGCGGCCATACTTCTGCACCTCCACGACCTTCTCCGGGGTCATGTCCAGCTCCTTGGCCAGCTCCTCCGGGGTGGGCTCGCGGCCCAGGTCCTGGAGCATCTGGCGCTGCACGCGGGCCAACTTGTTGATGACCTCGACCATGTGAACCGGGATACGGATGGTTCGCGCCTGGTCGGCCATGGCGCGAGTGATGGCCTGACGGATCCACCACGTCGCGTACGTCGAGAACTTGAAGCCCTTGGTGTAGTCGAACTTCTCGACCGCGCGAATCAGACCGAGGTTGCCCTCCTGGATGAGGTCCAGGAACAGCATGCCGCGGCCGGTGTAGCGCTTGGCCAGGGACACCACGAGGCGCAGGTTGGCCTCGAGCAGGTGGTTCTTGGCGCGCTTGCCATCGGCCGCGATCCACTCGTAGTCCTCGACCTCGGCCGGCTTCAGCTTGGCGCGAGCGTCGTCGTCACCGAGCTGCTCGTCGGCGAACAGCCCAGCCTCGATGCGCTTGGCCAGCTCGACCTCCATCTCGGCATTCAGCAAGGCGACCTTGCCGATCTGCTTCAGGTAGTCCTTGACGGGGTCGGCGGTGGCACCGGCCACCATGACCTGCTGCTCGGGCTCGTCGGTGTCGTCGGCATCGGAGACCACGAAGCCCTTGGACTCCTCGACGAGCTCCTTCTCCTCCTTGGCCGTCTCCTCCGGCTTGAACTCGGTCTCGTCGACGTCATCGAGGGTGCGCTTCTTGCCACCCACGGTCAGCACCACGTCGTCCCCGTCACGCTTGACCTCCACCTCAAGGCTCTCACCGGTCGCGGCGCCCGCAATCGTGACGGTCTCCTCGAGGGCGGCCTTCTTGGTGGCGCGCTTCGCGGTGGTCTTCTTGGCGGCTGTCTTGGCTGTGGTCCGCTTGGCTGTGGTCTTCGCGGCCGTCTTGCGGACCGGGGCCTTGGCGGCAGGCGTGGCTGCCTCGTCGGCGGGTGCCTTCTTGGAAGAGGTGGGCGTCACAGAGGATCCTCTCGGGAGTCCGGCGTCCGTACCGCATCGGGCGGGTACGGATGTATGGACATGTTCAGGACGGGAGTGCCGACCAGCGCCGACCCCGACCCCATTTCAGGGCGTGCGAGGGCCGGTGAAAGTCAATAGCCTTCCCGCCGCCATTCTGGCACGCCTTCGACCTCCACCCAAACGAGCGTGCCAAGTAGGCTGCGGGCATGCCGACCTCCACTGCAGACTCCACCCACCACACGGAGCCCCAGCCGCCCGTTGCCGCCCGGCACCGCGTGGTGCGCAGCTTCCACGGCGACGAGCTCGTCGATGACTACGAATGGCTGCGCGAGAAGGACTCCGCCGAGGTCATCGCCCACCTGGAGGCGGAGAACCGCTACACCGAGCAGGTGACTGCCCACCTGGAGGACCTGCGCCAGGAGATCTACGACGACATCTCGGCCCGGACCAAGCAGACCGACCTGGGCGTGCCCGCCCACGTCACGCACACCGTCGACGGCGCATCCCACGGCTGGTGGTACTACATGCGCACCGTCGAGGGTTGCGACTACCCGCTGCACTGCAGGGTCCCCGACGTCGACGGCACCCGCCCCGACCTTTCCGGCGAGGTGCCTGGCGAGCAGGTGCTGCTGGACGGCAATGTCGAGGCCGAGGGGCGTGACTTCTTCTCCGTCGGCGGCTTCTCGGTCTCCCCCGATGGCACCATGCTGGCCTGGAGCGTCGACCACCGCGGCGATGAGCGCTACCAGCTGTACGTGCGCGATCTGTCCACCGGCAGGGACTTCGGCCCCACCCACGAGGAGCTGGCCCACGGCGTGTGCTGGGCAGGGAACCGGCACCTGGTCTACTCCCGCGTCGACGATGCCTGGCGTCCCTTCCAGGTGTGGTGCCACGAGCTGCAGACCGATCCCGAGCAGGACCGGCTGCTGTTGCAGGAGGACGACGAACGCTTTTGGCTGGGCGTGGACGAGTCACGGTCACGCGGCCACCTGGTCTTCGGGGCCAGCTCCAAGCTGACCAGTGAGTACTGGTTGCTGGCCGTCGGCGAGCTCGACCAGGCCCCTCGCAGCGTGGCCGGGCGCGCCGAGGGCGTCGACTACCAGGTGGAGGTGGCCGGCGACCGGTTGCTCGTGCTGCACAACCGAGACTTCGTCGACTACGAGCTGGCCACCGCACCGCTGCAGAGCTCCACGGCCGAGGACTGGCGTCCGGTGCTGCCCGGTACTCCCGGCGTGCGGCTGGAGTCGGTTGACGCCCACGCCGCCCATGCCGTGGTCAGTGCCCGGCGCGACGGGCTCAGCGCCGTGGCCGTGCTGCACCGCGAGGGCGAGGACTGGTCGGGGCCGCATTGGGTGGACTTCGATGAGCCCGTCCACGAGGTGGTCGCTCACTCCGAACCCGACTGGAATGCCACGACGGTCCGGTTGCGCTACACCAGCCTGGTGACCCCGCCCAGCGTCCTGGAGCTGGACCTCGCCAGCGGCAATCTGGCCGAGCTCAAGCGCACGCAGGTGCTCCCGCACCCGGTGCACGGCCCCCACGATCCCGCCGACTACGTGACCGAGAGGCTGTGGGCCACCGCCGAGGACGGAACCCGGATCCCGATCAGCCTGGTGCGTCGCGCCGACGTGGTGGCCGACGGCACCGCGCCGTGCCTGCTCTACGGCTACGGCTCCTATGAGGTCAGCACCCCCCCGGCCTTCTCGATCAGCCGGCTCAGCCTGCTGCAGCGCGGCATCGTCTACGCCATCGCGCACGTGCGTGGCGGTGGTGAGATGGGGCGTCGCTGGTATGACGAGGGCAGCCAGCTGACCAAGCCCAACACCTTCACCGATTTCGTCGCCTGCGCCCAGCACCTGGTGGACCAGGGCTGGACCAGCCCCGACCGCCTCGCCGCCCGCGGTGGAAGCGCCGGCGGACTGCTGGTGGGAGCCGTCACCAACCTCGCACCCGAGCTCTTTCGTGCAGTCCATGCCGCTGTGCCCTTCGTCGACCCGCTGACCAGCATCACGATGCCCGAGCTGCCGCTGACCGTGGTGGAGTGGGAGGAGTGGGGCAATCCGATCGACGACGCCAAGGTCTATGCCTGCATGAAGGGCTACAGCCCCTACGAGAACATCGCAAGCGGGCCCTATCCGGCGATCCTGGCCACCACCAGCCTCAACGACACCCGCGTGCTCTACGTCGAACCCGCCAAGTGGGTGGCGAGGCTGCGCGAACGGGTGCAGGCCAGGCCAGGCCACGAGATCTTGTTGCTCACCCAGATGAGCGCCGGCCACGGGGGCGTCAGCGGCAGGTACGGGTCCTGGCGCGAGGAGGCCTTCGAGCTGGCCTGGATCATCGACCAGATCTCCGGCCCGACGCACTGAACCAGAGCCCCGGTCCCAGGGAGAACCCCGAGACCGGGGCTCTTGCGGGTACGACCACGGTCGCGGCTTGTCCGCTCACAGCATGATTTCCATGCACCGGAGCATTCCGTGGAAACTTTTTGGCCGCTCGTGCGTTGTGCTGGGTGAAGGACGGCGAAAGGTGGTTGGAATGGAATCTCGAGGACGAGTTCGCAGCATCGAGGGAATCGACGGCAAGGACTCCGTCGGTCTCTACCTCGAGTCGATCGCACGCACCCCCCTGCTCACGGCGGAGGACGAGGTGATGCTGGCACGCACCATCGAACTGGGGCTCTATGCCCAGGCCCTGCTCGACGGGACCGAGAAGACGAGGAAGAAGGTCACCACCGAGCAGCTGGAGCTGATGGCCGCCGAGGGCGAGGCCGCGATGCGTCGATTCGTGCAGGCCAACCTGCGCCTGGTGGTCTCGGTGGCCCGCAAGTTCGGCCGCGCCCAGATGCCCCTGCTCGACCTGGTGCAGGAGGGCAATACCGGCCTGATCCGCGCGGTCGAGAAGTTCGACTACGCCAAGGGTTTCAAGTTCTCCACCTATGCCACCTGGTGGGTGCGCCAGGCGATCAGTCGTGGCATCGCCCAGCAGGGCCGCATCGTGCGCCTTCCGGTCCACGTCGCGGAGCAGGTCAACCAGGTCAATGCGGTGCGCCGCAACCTGGAGCGCCAGCTGGGCCGTGAGCCCGAGGTCCCCGAGATCGCCGAGGAGCTGGGCCTGACCGAGGAGCGCGTGGTGGACCTGATCCGCTACAGCCGTGAGCACGTCAGCCTGGATGCTCCCGTCGAGGAGTCGGGCGACACCTCCCTGGGTGACCTGATCGCCAAGGAAACCGCCCCAGGTCCGGACGAGATGGTACTGGACGCGGAGGACCGCCAGGCGCTCGAGGACATGTTGGAGGGGCTCGACGAGCGCTCCGCCGACGTGGTGCGTCGCCGCTACGGCCTGTCCGACGGCCGACAGGCCAAGCTCGCCGACATCGGCGCCGTCTGGGGCATCACCGCCGAGCGGGTGCGCCAGATCGAGCGCAATGCCCTGGCCCAGCTGCGCGAGGCCGCCTGAGACACCGGCCCAACGGCGACGGCCGCGTTCCCACCACGGGAGCGCGGCAGAGC
>NZ_JBHWOO010000260.1:0-3229 GCF_043424415.1 Luteococcus sp.
GGCCACAGCCGCACCAGCGTGGCCTGCGGATCGGTGGCGTCACCGAGGATGTCGAGCGCGGGAATGGTGGAATTGCGCCCCAGACCTGCCTGCCCGGCCTCGCCGATGCGCTCCACCACCTCGTCGACGGTGTAGTGGGCATCCACCAGCGCCTGGCGCAGGGACTCGATCTGGTCGGGGGTGAGCATGCGCCCATCGTCCCCGGGTGTGGTGGGCGACGGCAAACGGAGACGGGCGCTGGAGACGGTACCGCTACCGCGATCACTCGGTGTGGTCCAACCCAGCCGCTGGGGGCGTCAAGGCCCCGGCGCGCGTGACAACAATCATCTGCCGAATGGCGCGCGTGTCATGGCTGGTGCGAGTGGGCTCCGACGTTACCTGGCTGATTCGGCTGCGGAGAGTTCAGTTTCGCTCTGAAGGTGTCAGGCTGCGGCGAACAGTCGGTGTACGTCTACGAGGATCCAATCCATGCCGTCGGACTCAACCGCTCTGGGCCGAGCGATCTCGAGGGCTTGGCATCCCAAATCACACCGGGGCGGCACGTCGTTGCTCCCGTGGGACAGCAAGTGATCTTGCAGAACTCCCAAGAGGCCTTGTGTGTCGTGGACCTCCTGGCAGTCCAGCGGGAGGTCAGCGAGCCGGACTACACTCCGGCATCAATTCAGTTCCGGTACCGCATCCTTACGAGCCCCTAAGTCCTCGCTCGAGTGCGCACGACCCACGGTATCGCCAGCTCGTCCTGTGGCGTACGAGTCTGCGCTACCGGAGCGCTGCCGGTGCTTGTGGCGCCCAGTCTGCTGGGCGGGCGATCCTTGCGGCTCTAGACAGCATGGGTGGCCCCGATCATGCTAGTCTTGCATCATCATGATCAGCCCGTGGCCGCAAGGCGCGGGCTGATTTTCTGTCCAAAGGGAGGATCATGGCGGAGTACACGAAGCCATGGCTGTCCATCGATGCCCAGATCGACCAGGTGGCAGCACGAGGGCTCACGGTGGGTGAACGCACGCACGCCACATACACCGTCCGTGGCATCGGCTACTACCGCCTCACCGGCTACCTCTACCCGTTCCGGGAATCCGAAACCTCCGAAGCTGACGGCCGCATATGCGTGAGAGTGTTGGACAGCTACCAGCCAGGGACAACACTTCGTCATGCGGAAGAGATCATCAGTTTCGACCGCCGATTGCGGATGCTGGTCATGGACGGCATCGAACGCATCGAGATCGCGACCCGTATGCACATGGGGTACGTCCTGGGTCGACGCTCACCCTTCGCCTACGAAGACCCCCGATCCTTCACCGATGCGTTCACCACACCCTGCACCGATGCACGCAACCCGGCCGCCAGCAAACACGTGCAGTGGCTCCAACAAGTCAATGCCCGCAAGGCCAAGTCCGACGAACAGTTCGTCGCGCACTTCCGGGAGTGCTATGACGACCGGATGCCCATCTGGGCACTCACCGAGGTCCTCGAGCTCGGCCACCTCTCCACCTTGTACCGGGGCATGCTCCAACCCGACGCCGAAGAGGTCGCCGCCGCGTTCGATGTCCCGACGAAGAAGCTCATGAGCAGTTGGCTGGCTAGCCTCAACTACGTCCGTAATGTTTCCGCGCACCATGCCCGGCTGTTCAACCGCAAACTCCAGAATGCACCGAAACGTCCTAGAAAGGGCTCGATCTCTGACCTGGACCACCTCAGCGACCAGAGCAACCCGAAACCAGAGTTCGGCACCTACAACGCCCTGGCCGTGATCGCCTACCTGCTGCGTGGCATCGACCCTGCATGCGACTGGGCCCCGCGCATGACCGAACTCCTGCACGAGTTCCCCACCTCGCACGCGCTGACACTGCACTCCATCGGCGTGCCCGACGGATGGGACGAACTACCCCTCTGGAAGCCATGACCCGATCCTCTTCTGGGCCCCTTTTCAGGGGGCCATTATTACCCACGATCATCGAACTCCTGAACAGCTGCGGCCCGCTCCGAAGCCAGGTCCCCGGCCAGCAGGCCCACGCCGGAGGCATTGCCGACTCCCGCGGCCGAGGCTGGGCCGAAGACCTGGTAGAGCTCCCAAGCCGCCCGGATGCCGTCGTGGATGAGATGGGAGACCCCGCTCCCCACCGATACACACGCCGTTCGGGTTGGCCGACGTGGAAGCTGTGGTGGTGCGGGCCCTGACTCGCACCCTGGAAGAACAGCTGGGCGGGCCCAGCAGCGAGACCCAGCGGGAACGTTCACGGGCGGCCCCGGCCGAAGAGCTGCTGACGGAGGCGGATCGACCGGCTCGAGGCGCAGCTGGCCGAGCGGGGCCCGTCGGTGGTGCTGCCGGTGGCCCATGACGATCCCGAGGCGCAGCTGTGGTGGGAGGTGGAGACCCGGTGGCTGATGTCGATGCCAGAACAGCAACGGCGTGCGTTCACGCTGCCGACGTGGACGGTCGAGGACGGCTTCCTGGCCGGCCTTGAGCACCCGGTGGTGCGCAGGCGCAAGACGATCGCCGTCATGCTGGCGATCCTGCACGGGCGGGTGTGGGACGAGCACACCACGCACCAGTTCCTGGAGAGCCAGGTCGGCAAACCCAGGCTGTCCCCACGGGGATGACGGTGTGGCGGACCTACGTGAAGGCCGAGACTCCTCAGGCTCCACGGCTGACCTGGTGGCAAGAACCCCGACACGAGCTGTCACATCGAGCACGTTGGCACCCACGATGAACTGATCTAGACGTGTGGTCTCAGTGGGCCAGGAAGCCAGCAAGACGTCTCGGCTAGGGTCGATCAGCAACCGGACCACGCGCGAGAGGAATCCCATGACCACGACCGACACCCAGGCCCACCCCCAAGACTGGTGGCGCTCCGCCGTCGTCTACCAAGTCTACCCGCGCTCCTTCCAGGACAGCGATGGCGACGGCATCGGCGACATTCCCGGCATCACCAGCAGGCTCGACCACCTGCAGCGCCTGGGTGTCGACGTGGTGTGGCTCTCCCCCGTCTACCGCTCCCCCATGATCGACAACGGCTATGACATCAGCGACTACACCGACATCGACCCGCTCTTCGGCACGCTGGCCGACCTCGACGAGCTGGTCGAAGGCCTGCACTCGCGGGGCATGAAGCTCGTGATGGACCTGGTGGTCAACCACACCTCGCACGAGCACCCCTGGTTCGTCGAGTCCCGCGACCCCGACTCGCCCAAGCGCGACTGGTACTGGTGGCGTCCCGCCCGCGAGGGC
>NZ_JBHWOO010000261.1:0-8680 GCF_043424415.1 Luteococcus sp.
TGACTGCACACCACATGGTGTGCCGCCCGCAGTGGGGGTCTCGCCGTCAGGGCTTGTCGCCGCCCACCCAGTGGAGGCGCTTGTTCACGAACTCGTCCATTCCCACGGGTCCGAGCTCACGCCCATAACCCGAGCGCTTCACCCCGCCGAAGGGGATGGCCTCGCCCTCCGCGGCGTGGGTGTTGATTTTCACCATTCCCACCTCGAGGCCCTCGCCCACCCGTTCGGCCCGTTTGGTGTCCTGGGAGAAGACCGAGCCGCCCAGGCCGAAGTGGGAGTCATTGGCCAGCTCCAGGGCCTCCTCGTCGCTGGAGACCTTGTAGACCACGCAGACGGGCCCGAAGAACTCCTCGTGGTAGATGTCGGAGCCCCGCGGAACATCGGTGAGCACGGCCGGGCTGATGTAGGCACCCTGGTCGGACAACTCACCCCCGACACGCAACGTGGCGCCGGCTGCGACGGCCCGGTCGATCTGGTCCTTCAGCTTCTCCGCGGCCGGACGCGAGGACAACGGGGTGTAGACCGTCTCGTCCTCGGTCTCGAAGGTGCCGGGCGTCATCTGCCCGGCGAGGCGTTCGAGCTCGGCCACGAAGTCGTCGTAGATGTCGTCCATCACGATCATTCGCTTGTTCGAGTCGCAGGCCTGGCCCGTGTTGTACATGCGGGTGGAGAAGGCATTGCGGGCTGCCTCGGTGGGGTCGCCGGCGTCCAGCACGATGTACGGATCGGAACCGCCGAGTTCCAGGACCACCTTCTTCAGGGCGCGCCCAGCCTGTTCCGCGATGGCCGCACCGGCGCGTTCCGAACCGGTCAGACAGACCCCTGCGATGCGGGGGTCGGCCACCAGTGTGGAGATCTGGTCATGGTCGGCGAAGACGTTCTGGTAGACGCCCTGTGGCACCCCGGCCTCCTCCATGATCTCGGCGATGGCGGTGGCGGAGCGGGCACAGATCTCGGCGTGCTTGAGGATGATCGCATTGCCCAGCACCAGGTTGGGTGCTGCGAAACGGGCCACCTGGTAGTAGGGGAAGTTCCACGGCATCACACCGAGCAGCACTCCGATGGGGCGACGCTGCAACACTGCCCTGGCACCGTCGGCGTCGAGCTGGAGGTCCTGGCTGAACTTCTCGCCGTTGTCGGCGTAGTACTGGAAGATCGCCGACGAGTACTCGGCCTCCTCGACGCCCTCCGAGAGGCGCTTGCCCATCTTGGTGCCGATGATCCGGGCGAGTTCATCCTTCCTCTCGTCGAAGAGCGTGGCCACTCGGGAGACCACCTCCATGCGCTCCGACATGGGGCGGCGGCTCCACCGTTCCCAGGCCTGGCGACTTTGCGCCAGGAGGTCGTCCAGCTCCGCCTCGCTGACGAATTCCATGCTTTCGACGACCTCGCCCGTGGCGGGATTCTCGACGCGGTATCCATCACTCATGTTCTGCTCCTGTCCTGGTGCACCATGGTCATGATTCCGGCCAGACCATCCACGCCCACGACGGCGAATCCAGAGTTCTGCAAGGACATTCCGGTGCACGGATCGGGGCGGTTGCGCCACCGCGCGGATACCTAGGATTGCGCTGGCAGCGCAGTCACTCGACACGAGGAGATGTCATGGACCAGGTCGCGGAATTCGTGCTCGATGTCCACAACCGCCTGTTCGACCAGCACGACAGGACAGTGCTGGAGACGGAATTCGCCGAGGATTTCGTCGAGCACTCGCCACTGGTGGCGGGTGATGCGCAGGGACTGGCCACACTCGTTGAGGAATGCGGTGAAGGCCTGCGCCATCGCAATTCCAGGGTGCTGTCCGACGGCGACCTGGTGGCGCTGCACGGCAGTTTCGTGGGGCTCGACGAGACCGAGCTGGTCGGCTTCGACATCTACCGGGTGCGCGACGGCAAGATTGTCGAGCACTGGGACACCCTGGTGCCGCGGCAGGAGCCGAATGCCTCGGGCCGCACCCAGCTGGCCGGCCCCATTGAGGTGATTGATCGGGAACGCACCGAGGCCAACCGGGAGCTGGTCACCGACTTCTTCATCAGGACCCTCATCGGGGGCGACTACGAGGGATTCCGGGAGTTCACCCGCGACGGGGTCTTCCTGCAGCACTCACCGGACATCGCCGATGGCGTCGAGGCCGTTGTGGACTTCCTCGAGGATCTGCGCACCTCGGGCGAGGGCTTGGTCTACGACAGGACCCATCGCACCATTGCCGACGGGCAGTTCGTCCTGACCCATTCGGAGGGCTCGATCAACGGCAAGCGGCACTCCTATTGCGAGCTGTGGCGGGTGGAGGACGGTGCCATCGTCGAGCTGTGGGACGCGATCGCCGAGGTGCCGAGCGATCTGGACGCCGTCCACAGCCGCGGCGTCTTCTGAGGCCGGTGACTTCTCGGGCTGGGACGCCGGGATTGCGCCCCCTGCGGCGCACGACACGTTCAAATTGCCTCCGTGGCCGTATGTGCTGCAATCACGGCGTCTCGGGGTCGGGGAGGGTTCAGCCGGGCAGCGCCAGGCCGGCGCGGTGGGCCCAGACAACCGCCTGGACCCGGTCGCGCACCCCGAGCTTGGCGAGCACGTTCGAGACGTGCGTCTTGACCGTCGCCTCGCCCACCACCAGGTGGTCGGCGATCTCGTGGTTGCTCATCCCCTCGGCCACCAGCTGCAGCACCTCCGTCTCGCGGGCGGTCAGCTCCACCCCATGGGGGAGGGTCGGCGGTGTGGCGGACGCGCTGCCCGTCTGCCGTGCCGCCTCGTGGCGGGTCATGCGACGGATCACCCGCGTGGTGACATCGGGGGCCAACAGGCCTTGCCCCTGGGCGACGACGCGGATGGCATCCACCAGCCGCTCCGGCTCGGCATTCTTGAGCAGGAAACCCGCAGCACCCGCCTCCAGGGCGTCGAAGAGGTAGTCGTCGCGGTCGAAGGTGGTCAGCACCACCACGCGCGAGAGTTCCTCGGCCACCACCGTGCGGGTAGCGGCGATCCCATCCAGCACAGGCATCTGGACGTCCATCAGGGTGATGTCGGGGCGCAGGCGCCGAGCCAGGTCGACGGCCTCCTGCCCGTTGGCGGCGGTTGCCACCACGTCGATGTCGTCCTCGATGGACAGGATCATCTGGAAGCCACTGCGGACCAGGGCCTGGTCGTCGGCCAGCAGGACGGTGATGGGGGTCATGGCCTGGCTCCGGTTGCTGGGGTCACTGGGGTTGGGGTCACTGGGTTTGGGGTGCCTGTGGGCGTGCCCGGCGTCGACGGGACGGGGAAGCGGACCCGGACCCGGTAGCCGCCGGTGACCCGCGGGCCGATCTCGGAGCTGCCGCCGTGCGAGTGGACCCGTTCCCGCATGCCGAGCAGCCCCAGACCGGAACCGCTGGTCCCGGCGCGTGGGCGGCCGTCGTCGAGCACCTCCACCTCGACGAAGTCCTCCCCGCCGCGCTGGTTGGAACGCAGCGTGACGCAGGCGCGGGTGGCGGTGGAGTGGCGCACCACATTGCTCAGCGCCTCCTGCACCGTGCGGTAGAGCGACAGCTGTACTGGCAGGGGGAGGGCCTCGAGCGCTCCCGGTCTGCGCTCGACGCGCGTCAGCTCCACCGACAGTCCGTCGGCCCGGAAGCAGTGCACCAGCGAGTCCAGCTCGGCCAAGGAGGGCTGGGGATCGCGGCTGGCGTCGAGGCCATCGGACGGGTCCTGCTCGCCAGAGCCGCGCAGGGCCCCCAACAGGCCGCGCATCTGGGTGACGGCCTGGCGCGCGGAGTCCTCCACGTTCTCCAGCGCCTGGGTGGCGGCGGAGGGGTCGCGGTCGAGCAGCCGCCGCGCGCCGGCCGCCTGGATTCCCATCACCGAGACGTGGTGGGCGACAACATCGTGCAGTTCGCGGGCGATCCGCAGGCGTTCCTGCACGACGGCCTGCTCCTGCAGTTCACGGCTCTGCTGCTCGATGGTGCGGGCGGAGCGTTCCAGCAGGTCACGGTCGCGCGCCTGACGCCAGGCCGACTGCCCCATGGCGATGGCTCCCAGCACGTAGACCAGGTTCGCGACGGTCGAGTAGAGCACCCATGAGACCAGCGGCGGCAGGATCCCGTGGCCCAGCTCCTTCTCGTCACGTGCCTCCCGGAAGTTGTCGATGGCGTGTCCCAGTGAGATGTCCCAGGCCATCCAGACCATCATCGCCACCAACAGGCCGCCGAGCACCAGGGTGGCCTGGCGCCGGTCACTGGCCCAGGCCGTACCCGAGTAGAGGGCGAAGAAGGTGATGACCATGGTGAAGGTCTGGTAGCCGAGCTCGGGGACATAGGTGGCGGCCACGAAGAAGCCGAGGAAGCCGAGCAGGGCCACCACCAGGGGATGGCGCCGTCGTGCCACGAGGGGCAGGCACTGGCCGGCGAGCATCAGGTACTGCACCCAGGGCGATCGCATCTGGTCTGCGGGGGCGAAGGCCCGGAAGAGTTCCAGCATCAGCGCCACGCCGGCCATCACGGCCAGGGCGATGATCCAGTCCTGGCGCGAGATGGGGGGATTGTCCCGCTCCCATGCGTCGTCGCCGCCCAACACACCCAACCAGTCCATGACGATCAGCCTAGGCATCTCAGACGTCCGCGCGGCTCCGTCGTAGGGGGGATTCGGCTGTCCGAGACTTCCGGAGGGCATGTTCCGTTTGGACAATTGTCTCGCGCAGTCCACGGCAGGTCTTGGAGTGTCGAAAGGGCACGTGTCGAAACCGACCCCACCTGCTCGCACATCGGGGGTGGACCATGCAGAATGTGAATGTGAGCAAGGTATTGATTGTTGAGGACTCCGAGGTCATCAGGGCCTCGGTCGTGTCGGCCCTGCGTTCGCAGGGGCACCTGGCACAGGCCTTGCCGGACGGGACTGACCTGGAGCGTGCCATCACCTCGAGCCAGCCTGATCTGGTCATCCTCGACGTCATGCTTCCCGGGGGGCGGGATGGTTTCGAACTTCTGGACGTGGTGCGCAAGCTCTCACGTGCCGGGGTGCTGATGCTGACCGCGCGTGACGAGATGACGGACAGGATCCGCGGCCTGAGCCAGGGCGCGGACGACTATCTGGCAAAGCCCTTCGCCATGGTGGAACTGATGGCCCGCATCGAGGCCATCCTGCGCCGCACTGGATCCATGGGCAGCACCGTCACGGTTGGCGACATGACGATCGCCGACGACGCTGCCAGCGTCACCCGCAATGGGGTCACCATCGACCTGACCGAGACCGAGCGACGCCTGTTGAGCCAGCTGGCCAAACACCCCGAGCGCGTGGTGTCCAAGACCCAGCTCCTCACCGCGGTGTGGGGATATGACGGCTACGACGAGAACATCGTCGAAGTCCACATCTCCAGCCTGCGGCGCCGACTCGAGGCCCACGGACCCCGTGTCATCCACACGGTCCGTGGCCGCGGGTACCGGCTGGGCACTACGTGATCGGTCGCCGGTCAATCCGGGCCCGAGTGCTGGGGGCCATGTTCGTGGTTCTCGCGCTCACCATGCTGGGGGTTGGCATCGTCACTGATGCCGTCTTCATGAACCGCCAGGTCAACGAGATGGAGACGCGCCTCAATGACGGGCTGGCCCATGCCCAGAGCTTGGCGAAGGACCCGTCGATCGGTGCCGAGCAGATCGTGGCGCAGGTGGGGCGTGGGGCGACCCATGTCTTCGTGGACGGACTGGCCGACGGGCGCACCATGGGTGATCCGCCGCCCCAGGACCAGTCACGCTTTGTGAGGCTCCCGTTGGAGACCTCCGGTCCGCTCAAGGGGGCG
The DNA here is from genome assembly GCF_043424415.1 of Luteococcus sp. Lineage (NCBI taxonomy): Bacteria > Bacillati > Actinomycetota > Actinomycetes > Propionibacteriales > Propionibacteriaceae > Luteococcus > Luteococcus sp. The sequence goes on from NZ_JBHWOO010000261.1 coordinate 5,768, forward strand.
GAGGTGACGATCTGGGAGTCGACCGAGCCCGCGATCGGGGCCAGGCGCTCGCTGGATGGGGCGCTGGTGCTGGTGGGGGTCCTCGGGATCGTGGGGGCGAGCCTGCTCACGGTGGCGATCACCGACGTGGCGCTCAAGCCGCTCGATGTGATGGCCGACCGTGCCAATCGCATCACCGAGGGGGAGCGCGGGATCCGAATGGCTGCGACGCACACCGACACGGAGGTGGGCCGCACTGCGGCCGCCATTGACGAGATGCTCGACGAGCTGGAGGGTGCCGAGATCCGCGCCCGTGCCGCGGAGGCGCAGGCCCGGGCGTCGGCTGAGCAGATGCAGCGTTTCCTGTCGGATGCGGCGCACGAGCTCAAGACGCCGATGGCGGGGATCCAGGCCGCGGCGGAGTCGCTCATCCAGTTGCCCCCGGGTGCGGACGAGGACCGGGAGCAGCTGGCCTTCCTGTTGGGGCGGGAGGCCAGTCGTGGCGGGCACCTGGTGAACAGCTTGTTGGAGGCTGCCCGGGTGGATGCTGGCCCCACCCTGAACATGGAGCTGCTCGACCTGGGCGACCTTGCCCTGGCGGAGCAGCGTCGCCTGCAGCTGGTCTATCCCAATCTCGAGGTGATCGTCCAGGGGGACAACCTGCTGGTCAATGCGGACCGGCAGGGCATCACCAGTGTGCTGCGCAACCTGGTGGACAATGCGGGGCGGGCGGCTGCCCCTGACGGTTGGATCGTGATCGACCTGTCGACCGAGGACGGTCAGGGTGGCATCGCGATGGCGGTGCTGCGGGTGGTTGATTCAGGCACTGGCATTGCCCCGGAGGACCGTGAGCGCGTCTTTGACCGTCTGGTGCGGCTGTCGAGCACGGCCACGACCACCAAGGGCTCGGGACTGGGGCTTCCGATCGCCCGGGGCTATGCCAGGGCACATGGCGGCGATGTGGTCTATCGCGATGACGTGCAGGAGCTGCTCCCGCTGGACGAGGATGGGCAGGTGAGGCAGCCCGGAGCCTGCTTCGAGATGTCCATCCCTCTGGCGCGACGTTCCGTCGCTGCCTGATTCAAGACGATCGACATATCTTGTTCCTGCTTCTGTTCATCGGAAAGAAGTGTTACGTGATCAATATTTATGCACGCCATCATAAATAATGTGATGAGATGAGTAGTTCTTTCCCTGCCGGTTTTCCTGAGGATGCCTGTTCTTGTGCTGATCTTCCTTTTCAGTCCACCATCAGAATCGTTTTGACTAGGGGTGATGCAGTGGAGTCCCTAGTCAAACGCTATAAATCAAGTGCTGGCTATTTCCCGCTGGGCAGACGAGGATGGAGACACGTCGCCATGTATTCCCGGGGGAAGTCACCAAGGTGACTGGGAATCAGCACTGGCGATGAAGCGGATTGATGTCCCGCGCTCGGGGGAGCGCGGCAATACCGCGCATTGTCAGGAAAGGGGATCGCACCTGATGCGTTCCATCACCCGTACGACCATCCGCTCCGCCTCTTGCGCTGGTGCCCTGGTTCTGGCCGGCGGAAGCTGGTTCGGCACCGGTGCGGCCTTCGCCACTCCGTCGGGCGGCTCTGCCGAGCCGACGCCGAGCGTGACTGCCCCCGCCGAGCCCACCCCCGAGGTGCGCCCGACGGCCGAGCCGAGCAAGGAGGCCCCGTCCTCGGGCAAGGAGACCCCGTCCTCCGGTGGGCCCTGTGAGCCCGGCGAGACGCCCACGCCCCGTCCCACGCCAGAACCCACTCCCGAGGTGACCCCGGAGCCCAGCAAGCCTGTGGTGACGCCCGAGCCCACCCCCGGTGAGGAGTGCAATCCCTCCGGTGGGCCCTGTGAGCCCGGTGGGACGCCCACTCCCGAGCCCAGCAAGCCTGTGGTGACCCCTGAGCCCAGCAAGCCCGTGGTGACCCCCGAGCCCAGCAAGCCCGTGGTGACCCCTGAGCCCAGCAAGCCCGTGGTGACCCCCGAGCCCAGCAAGCCCGTGGTGACCCCCGAGCCCAGCAAGCCCGTGGTGACCCCCGAGCCCAGCACCCCGGCCGAGACGCCGGTTCCCGAGCTGCCCCTGCCGCAGACCCCCGAGGGTGAGGAAGAGGTCACCATCGTCGTCGTCGTCCCGGAGACTCCTGCCGAAGGCACCCCGGTCGATCTGCCGCTGGCTCCCACCCCCGAGGCTCCGGTCGTCGAGCTCAAGCGCCCGGTGGCCCTGCCTCGCACCGGTGACCAGGGCGGCTTCTCGCCGCTGCTGGCCGGCGCCGGCGTGTGCGCGATCGCCTTCGCCGGTTCCTTCGCGGGCCGTCGCAAGAAGTGACGCAGTCGCAGTACTGAACGACCGTCCTGACGGTCAGCAATCCGGAAGAGGGCCCGACACCACACGGCGTCGGGCCCTCGACCCGTCCGGATGCGTTCGTCAGTTCACTTCCCGCGTACTTGCTGGACACCGGGACGGTGGAGGCGCTTGTCTGGACTGATGAAGAAGGTACTGCTTGTCCTGACCAGCGCTGACGAGATCGCCGGCGAGCCCACCGGCTACACCCTCAGCGAAGCCGCGCACCCGTGGAAGATCTTCCGCGACGCCGGCCACGTCGTCGACTTCGCCTCCATTGCCGGAGGCACCCCGCCCGTCGACCCGAACAGCGAGCGCGACGAGATCACCGACGAGTTCGAGTCCGATGCCACGGTGCAGGCCGGGCTGGCCAACACCGCCAAGGTGGAATTCGTCGAGGCCGACCAGTACGACGCCATCTACCTGGTGGGCGGCCACGGCACCATGGTGGACTTCCGGGGCAACGAGCACCTCGCCCGCCTGGTGAAGACCTTGGCCGACACTGGAGCCGTCGTCTCCGCCGTCTGCCACGGCCCGTCGGGTCTGCTCGATGTCGAACTGGCCAACGGCCTGCGCATCGTCGAGGGTCGC
>NZ_JBHWOO010000262.1:0-4884 GCF_043424415.1 Luteococcus sp.
GCGTGCCTCGGTGACCCAGACCTCACGTCGGTGTGCGGCCGCACGATCGAGCCCAGCGCGGCATGAGCGCGACTGCTCCTGCAAGTATCAGGCGCGCCGGCGGCGGGTGTTCTGAAGGCCCAGGAGCAAGGCCGCGCCCCACAGCAGGAACAGCGGGTCCCAGATCCACGCGTGTCCGACCATCACTGGACGGTCGTATCCGCCCGGGGCGTGCACCACGCCGGGGAGCACGAGATTGCTCACCACCGTGTTCGCACCACCCCATGCGACGAGCACGATCCCCGCCAGCCAACTGCCCAGCCTGCTCAAGCGTCGCCACGGCCACCAATGACGATCGAGCCACAGCGGCCCGAAAGCGCCGACAGCTTTGACCAGCGCGAGCGGGTACAGCACCCACATCACCGACGAGAACCTGGCGATGAACGCCGACCCCATCGTCCACAGCAGCGCACGCCCTCCCATGGCCCAGTACAGGGTGATGGCGACATGCAAGCCACCTGGCACGGCGGCTGCCAGGTGGCTTGCACGGACCGACGGCTCGGGGGCGACGGGTGAAGGATGGAAGCAGAAGCCATGTTTACACTGTAAACACTGGATGGATCGGAGATCGACGCAATGCCTGACAAGCAAGGGACGGGCCGGGGTCGCCACCCACTGACACGCCGAGCCATCCTGGAGGCCGGAATTGCACTGGCCGACTGCGAAGGCCTTGCTGCGGTGACCATGCGACGACTCGGCTCCGAACTCGGCGTGGAGGCGATGGCGCTGTATCGCCACGTCACCAACAAGCAAGACGTGCTCGACGGCATGGCCGCCCTACTGGTTGCCGACATGACCCCGGTAGTCGTGCCGGACGGTGCCCCGTGGCAGCAGGTCCTACGCGAGTTGTCGTGGCAGTACCGCCGGGTCATCACCCAGCACCCGGCCGTCTTCACCGGCCAAGCGCAGCGGCCCATCGTCCTGGGCGAGGACCACTCCGCCATCGACCGGGTGCTCTCGGTGCTGCAGGCAGCCGGCTTCACCAGAGAGCGCGCCCTCGACCTGTACCTGGTCGGATCCAGCTTCGCCCGAGGCTTCGCCCTCTCGGAGATGGGACAAGGCCCAGGGGCACCCCAGCTGCCAGCCGATGTCGACCAGGACCGCGCGTTCTCCCGTGGGCTGGACGTGATCATCGCCGGCTTCGAAGATCTGCGCGCGACGCCATGACCCGACCTGCCCGCGGCAGAGGAGGATGCCTCGACATGGCACCTCTGTCAGAGACCGCGCTCCGGGAGGCCCAGCTTCCGACGCATCGAGCGAGCTTCAACGGGCGGTAGCCAACCGACCTCGTAGCTGACCTCTTCGCCTTGCGTGCGCCCCACCCTTCCTCCTAGGTCGAGCCCCAGGAACCGCACTGGCCTGAAGACCGATGGTTCGGACCAGAAGGTCAGGTGTCCAGCATCCAACTCGCGCACTGTCCACCATTCAGGGCCGTAGTCCTCGAACTCCGTCTCCTGTCGGCCGTCAGGCCACACCACCTTGAACAGGGGCGCCGGATCACCCTGCGCGGGAAACACCATGCGCCCAACCTCACACACGAGATAGGCGAGGACCTCACCATGCCTGCGCAACTCTGCGACGCCCCCGTCGTAACGGGACAATGTCGGGTCGGGCAGCACGTATGCATCCATGATGATCCCCTCGGGGCTAGTGGCCAGGCGATCAGGCTATATCTCCGCTAAAGCCAATCGACTCCCCGGTCGGTGGGCTCAGTAGACCTTCAGGGGTCCAAGCTCTACGTGGCTGTGACACGACAGCCCTTGGGGCGTGGCTGGGCATCGTCTTCCGACGCGCTGTATTCGGCATTACGTGTCGCTCACGCACCTATGAAGCGGCCGCCTTGTCGCTGAGGCTTGCCAGCAACAGGCGCGAACGTCCGCTCAGCTCCACTGGGAGGTCGTCCTCGTCGAGCAGTCGGCAGATTTCTGTAGTGAGGCGGTCGGCTTCGTCGTGGTGGCCTTCGGCAGAGGCGATGGCGGCGAGGTCGATCTTGGTGATCGTGTCGTCGGGAGCAGCAAGTAGGGCCACTTCTGTCGCCTTGCGCGCTGACGCGGTGTCGCCGTGCTGGAGGTGGTGGGCGGTGATGGTGTGGGCGATGTCGACGACGGCGCAGGTGATGTGGTGGTCGATGGCGGTGATGGCGAGCCAGCCCCAGCCTCCGGGGCGGAGTTGGTCGAAGGGGCGTCCCTTGACCAGCGACAGGGCGGTCTGGAGGTCGGTGATGCCGTCTGCTCCGTGGGCTTGGCCGCGGGCGCGGAGCCGTCGCAGGAGGTCGATGTCGACCAGGAGTTCGGGGATTTGGTAGACGGGTGTGCCGCGGAGTTGGGCGGCGGGTGATTCGGTGGCGTCGGGGAGGTAGCGCTGGTCGGTGCCGTGGATGGTGCCGAGCCAGTCCCGCACGGTGGTGATGGCGGTGCGGATGGTTTGTTGGGCCAGGCCGAAGGCGGTGGCGACTTCGTCGGGGGTGGCGCCGTGTTCGCGCAGCGCGATGTAGCTGACCAGTTCGATGTAGTAGGGCTTGCGTTTGGCGATGGCCTTGCCGTGGGCGGTGACGCTGACGGGGCCCAGCAGGCTGAGTTTGGGCCGGTGGCAGGCGGCGTCGAACCAGTCGGCCAGGTCGGCATCAAGGGTGGGGTCGGCCTCGGCGAGCCGTCGCGTTGCCTCAGGGGTGACTTGCGGGGCCAGACGCAGTCGTTCCGCCTCGTCCTCGACCACCATCGAGTCGGCTGGCACCAGAGGCTCGGTGAGGGTGTCGTCCGCGGCTTGGTCGGTGGGCGTGGTCGGTTCGTCGCGGTCGTCCGCGTGAAGGGTCCCGGCTTGGTCGGCCAGCTCGCGCCAGCCGGTGTCGCCGGCGGCGGGGACGGGGTGGTCGTCGAGGACGTCGGCCTGGGCCAGCAGTGCGGCGCAGCCGGTGGCTTCGTCGGCGGTGAGGCCCACAGGAATGAGTTCGAGGCCGACCGGTTCGAGGCTCATGTGCCCGTCGCTGGTGAACTCGAATCGGGGTCGGTTGTCGTCGGTCGGCGCCTCGGGGGCGAGGGTGATGATGGCGGTGTTCGCCCGGCTGGGGTCGGCGTCGACCAGTGCCGCGAGCGCGGCGAGGCTGGTCTCGTGGCGGTGGGTGGCGAGGATGACTCGTGGTGTCCAGGGTTCGTCGTCGGTGGCGTGGATGCGGGCGTCGACGCTGTTCCCGCCGCGGGCGTGGCTGCGTTGGGCGTCGTGGGTGATGTCCGCGATCGTCTGGTCGACGTCGGTGGGCTGGTGCAAGCGACCGGGATTCATGGCGATGGTCTCGATGGCCGCATCGAGCAGGGTGACGCGCACGCCGTGGGACCACGGATTCACGGCCAGTTCCGCGGCAAGGTAGCGGGCGAAATCAGCGGCGTAGTCCGCATCGCCGACCAACCTGGTGGTGCCGAGGTCTTCGAGGTTGGCCAGCCACAGGCCGTCGTCGGCGTCGGTGCCGATGGTCACCAGCAGCGGATACGGTGCCGGAACCGAGTCCCACTCCCCCTGTTCGGTGTGGGTTGCGAGGGCGGTGGGGGTGGTGTGCCAGCGGCGGTGGGTGTCGTCGATGGCCGTCCAGGGTGTGGGGAGCTGCGCCGCGTCGGCGAGGTACAGCACGATGCCGTCGGTGGTGGTCTGGACGGCGGCGAGCTGCGGCATCGGCTCTCCGCTGTGCAGGTGGTGGGCCGCGAGCACGGTGAGGGCCTGGTCGATGTCGGCCAGGGTGGCCAGGGCGGGGATGCCGACGGTGGTGACGGTCTGTTCGACAGGTGCCAGCTCTACTGGTGGCAGGGTGATGGAGCGTCCGGGGCGGCGGTGGCTGCTCTGCACCCGGCGACGAGACCGCAGCACCGTCACCATCGATGCCGCCAGCACGGCCCCGCCGCTGGCCAGGCCGGTCAACAGCCACGGCGACACCGCACCGGACTGGCCAACCGACTCCACGGCAGCGGGCCGCTCGGTGCTGGATGGGGCGGCCGTGGTGGCCGGTGCGCTCGTCTGGCGGCTCGGCACCGGTGTCGATGCTTGGGTTGCGGCCGGGTGCCTCGTCGCATCGGGACGTGGCTGGCCGCTCGGCCGCGTGGTGGGGTGGGACTGCTGCGGCGTGGAGTTCGGCTGCTTGGGTGCCTGCTTGATGCGGGTGGGGATGGTGAGGTGCCAACCCGGTTCGATGTGGTCGGGGTCGGTGAGGTGGCCACCGTCGGGCTGGCGGATCGATCGGGAGGCGTCAAAGATTTCGGGCCACCGGTTGCTGTCGCCCAAGTGATGCTGGGCGAGGTTGGCGAGGGTGTCGCCTGCCACAACCACATGCCCGGTCTGCTGTCGGGCCTCCACGGGGTTGTCCGTGGGGATGTGGAGCGTCCAGCCGGGCTCGAGGACGTCCGGATCGGCCAGGTGTCGGCCGTCTGGTTGGCGGATCGATCGGGACGCGTCGAAGATCTCGGGCCACCTGTCAGCGTCCCCGAGGTAGCGCTGGGCCAAACCGGACAGGGTCTCCCCCGCCGCGACCCGATGTGCCGTCCACGCCTGAGACTTCTGCTGCGGCTGCGCGGTCTTGGACGGTGCAGGCGCAGTCTGATGGGTGCTGTTGGTGGCGGTTGGCGTCGAAATAGGCGTCTCGGCGCGAGCGGGAACGGCTGCGACGCCCTGGAGCGTGAACAGCAGTGCGGCCAGTGCGACGAGGCGTCGGATGCCGAGCTGCGGAGAGTGCCAGCCGGGAAGGGTCGGGGCCGGCACGCGGCGCAGGCGCGCGAGCGTCTCGAGGACGATCAGCATCGCGAGGTAGGCCCAGGTGATCCAGCCGACCATAGCAATCGCCGTCAGCGCGAGGGTGCCGTCGTC
>NZ_JBHWOO010000263.1:0-10329 GCF_043424415.1 Luteococcus sp.
GATCTCCCCCAGCACCTGCTGGGGGTCGCCCTCGGTTTCGTCTGGGCCCCATGTCCCTATGGGGCCGGCTTGATCAGCCCTCGCTGGGCTCGGTGGTGGCCACCGGGCGCTGCGCGAGGTCCTCGTCGAGGCGCAGCAGGCCGGGGCCGTCGTCACCGGTGAGCTCGATGCGGCCCATGATCTCACTGACGGTCGACTCCTCCTCGATCTGCTCGCTGAGGAACCAGTTGAGCAGGGGACGCGAGTCCAGGTCGCCGGCCTCCTCGGCGGCCCGATAGAGCGCGCGGATCGACTCCGAGACCTTCTGCTCATGCTCCAGAGCCGCCTTGAAGGCGTCCAGGGCGCTGAGGCCCTTCTCGACGTTGGGCGCGGGCACGGTGCCGATCTCGGGGTGGTTGTCCCGGTCGAGCAGGTGGTCGATGAACTTGTTGGCGTGGACGATCTCCTCGTCGGCCTGGTGGCGCAGCCAAGTGGCCATGCCGGGCAGGTCCTGGGCGTCGACCTCGATCGCCAGCTGGCGGTAGAGGGTCGAGGCCTCGAACTCGTGGGTGATCTGGGCGTTGAACTGGGCTTCGAGCTCCTTGGACATCTTCATGGAACCCATAAAAGCACCCTTTCCCCCTCCAGGAAGAGTCTTTCGCCCAACAGCGAAGCGCCACGGCCATCCGGGACGCCACCCCCGTCACAGAGGGCAAGCCCTAGGCTGTGGTCCATGGGCGTCCTGGTCGGCTTCATCACCATCTGGGCGGTGGTGGCGGTCGGCTGGGTGATGGCCCACTGGCGCATCCTGGACAACTCCTCGCAGCTGGTGCTGAGCAAGCTCAGCTTCTACGCGGGTTCCCCGGCGCTGATGGTGACGATGATGTCCACCGCCGACCTGGGCCGCATCTTCGCCCGCAACCTGGCCGTCAGCATCGTGGCCACCGTCCTGACCGGCCTGCTGTGCCTGCTGCTGGAGCTGTCCTGGTTGCGGGGAGCCGACGGCCAGCGCCACGGCCTGGGCCACCGGGTGATCGCGGTCTTCTGCTCCTGCTACGTCAATGCCGGCAACATGGGCCTGCCGATCGCCGCCTACGTCCTGCACGACATCACCTGGATCGCGCCGCTGTTGCTGGTGCAGGTGGCGGTGCTGCAACCGCTCGGCCTGGCCTTGCTCGACGTGGACGCCGCGCGCCGCGACGGCAAGGCCTCCTCGCGCCGCCGCAACCTCACCCTGCCGTTGCGCAACCCGATGACCGTGGGCGTCCTTGCCGGCCTGGCGATCAACCTGCTGGGCTGGACAATTCCCGCCCTGGCACGACAGCCGCTCGAGATGCTGGGCGGGCTGGCCGTGCCCACCATGCTGGTGGCCTTCGGGGTCTCGCTACGCCTGGGGCCGCTGCCCGGCAGGGGACCGCTGTTCACCGAGACCGTCGTGTTGAGCGTCATGAAGCTGTTGCTGCAGCCGGCGCTGGCCCTGCTCCTGGCGCAGCTGGCCGGGCTGGACCGGACGACGACCCTGGCCGTGGTGGTGCTGGCGGGCCTGCCCACCGCGCAGAACATCTTCAACCACGCGGTGCGCTACCAGCAGTCGGTGGTGCTGGCCCGTGACGTGGTCTTCATCACCTCCATCGGCTCGATTCCCAGCATCATGGTGATGGCCCTGGTGCTCGGCTGATCCTGGTGCCTGGTGATCCTGATGCCTGGTGATCGTGATGCTTGGAATCAATGGCCCGACCACACGGCGGGTGTCCCACCTGTACAGGGATCGGCTTCGCTAGGCTCGGGAGCGAACGGCCCTGCCCGGGCCGCCGACGAAGGAGTTTCGATGTTCGAGGGACATTTCGAGGTTCTCGACCAGGACGAGTGCCGCACGCTGCTGGGCGAGGCACACGTGGGGCGGTTGGGCTTCATCGGGCCCGACGGCATCACGGTGCTGCCGCTGGCCTACACCCAGGACGGCAACCTGGTGGTCGTCCGCACCGCTGCACACACCCAGCTGGCCGAGCTGCCGGAAGGCATCGACGTGGCCTTCGAGGTGGACCACGTGGACCAGGAGGCAGCCAATGGCTGGAGCGTACTGGTGCGTGGGCGCCTGGTCGACGTCTCGGAGGAACTGCTCTCGCCCGAGTTCCTGACCCCCCTGCCCTATGTGCCGGGCGACCGCGACGTGGTGCGGGCGATCAGCATCGACCAGGTACAGGGCCGGGCCGTCTCGCGGCCGTGACACCCCTCCCGGGCGCCGGTGGGCGTCCGGTGCGAGGATGGAAGTGCCCCCTCAGCCCGGATGGGGCGTTGAGAAAGGATGAGCGATGAGCACCGCAGGCCACCCATCCAGTGACAAGGACTCCGCCCGGACCGGCGTGCCACGCATCCTGGTCGGGGTCGACGGCTCCGAGGACGGGTTGCGGGCCGTGCGCTACGGCGCGCGCGCCGCGCTGGTGATGGACGGCGCGCTGCACCTGGTGCACGCCGTCGACGATGCCGTGCTGGCCGGCGCCTGGGGCGTCGTCTACGACCCGCGTGCCCTCGAGGAGGCAGGCGCCCAGGCCAATGGGACCGCCATGGAGGCGGCCGTCGAGCTGGGCCTGCCACGGGAGCGGATCGACAGCGAGGTGGTGCTCGGCAATGCTGCCGCAGTCCTGAGCCGGATGAGCGAGCAGGCCGCCCTGATGGTGGTGGGCCGGCGTTCGGTCAGCGGCCTGGAGCGGATGTTCATCGGCTCCACGAGCGTCGCACTGGCCGATGCCTCCCACTGCCCCCTGGTGGTGGTCTCGCAGGCCGCGACCCCGCAGCCCACCGGAGGACTCCAGCGCGTCGCGGTGGCCGTCGACGCCCAGAGCCACTCGCCAGCCACCCTCGAGTGGGCCTTTCGCGAGGCGGGCCAGCGCGGCGCCCTGCTCGAGGTGGTGCACGTCCTCCCCGGCGCGGCCGGGAGCGAGGACCAGCAGGTGCGCGAGCTCGCCCGCCGGGAGATCGAACGGATCCTCGCGCCTCTGCGCGAGGCACATCCCTCGGTCGAGGTGGAGTTGACGGTCGTCCATGGATCGCCGGTCGACGTCCTGGTCGACGTCTCCTCGCAGGTGGACCTGCTGGTGTTGGGGGTCCAGAAGCCGAAGCTGTTGGGCATCCACCTCGGGGGTGTGATGCGGGCCGTGCTCGCGCACGCCCAGGCTCCCGTCGTCCTGGTCCGCTAGGCATGGTGGCCGCGAACCCTTCGTGACGTGGAAAGAATTCAGCAACCGTTCAGAATTGGCTTGCCTTGGACCCCTCTGAAGGGCAAGGATTGAGTCGTCAGCTGGGCCGTGGGGAGACGGCCCAGGCGACATGGCGAGCAGGGGATTCGGGGGAGTTCCCGAGCCGCCGGCAAGCCCCGGAGAGCCACGATTGAGCGCCGGGGACGCCCGATGGGTCCGGCGGCAGCTGCCGCCGGACCCCTCGCCATTGCGGCACCACCTGCCGTGACCGCTGATGGAGGCGGGACCCGCGGCTCGTCGAGTCGGCCCCCCACTTGTGTGGGGGCCTAGGCTGGGACGGCCATGACTGAGTCCACCACCACACCCGTCGCTCGCCTCGACTTCGATCCTGCCCTGCCGATCGCGGAGCACGCCGACGAGATCGCCGACCTGATCGAGCGCCACCAGGTGGTGGTCGTCGCCGGCGAGACCGGCTCGGGCAAGACCACCCAGCTTCCCAAGATCTGCCTGCGACTGGGACGCGAGCGCATCGCCCACACCCAGCCGCGCCGCATCGCCGCCCGGACCGTGGCCGAACGCATCGCCGAGGAGTGCGACGTTGCCCTGGGCGACCTGGTCGGATACCAGGTGCGTTTCACCCGCAAGGCCTCCAAGAACACCCGCGTCAAGGTGATGACTGACGGGGTGCTGCTGGCCGAGATCACCCACGACCGTGACCTGAACAAGTACGACACGATCATCATCGACGAGGCCCACGAGCGCAGCCTCAACATCGACTTCCTGCTGGGCTACCTCAAGCAGCTGCTGCCCCGGCGCCCCGAGCTGAAGGTGGTCATCACCTCGGCCACCATCGACACGGCTCGCTTCGCCGAGCACTTCAGCGACCGTGCAGGCAATCCCGCCCCCGTCATCGAGGTGAGTGGACGCACCTATCCGGTGGAGATGCGCTACCGTCCGCTGGAGGGCGACGGCGCCGACGGCGACAGCCAGGACCAGGTGGACGGTATCGCGCAGGCGGTCACCGAGCTGGCCAAGGAGGGCACCGGCGACATCCTGGTCTTCCTGTCGGGGGAGCGCGAGATCCGCGACGCCGCCGAGGCCGTCAACGCACTCAAGCTGCCCCAGACCGAGGTGCTGCCGCTCTACGCCCGCCTGTCCTCGGCCGAGCAGCACCGCGTCTTCACCGCACACACCGGGCGGCGCGTCGTGCTGGCCACCAATGTGGCCGAGACCTCCATCACCGTTCCCGGCATCCGCTATGTCATCGACCCGGGCACGGCCCGCATCTCGCGCTACTCGGCGCGCACCAAGGTGCAGCGGCTGCCCATCGAGCCGGTCAGCCAGGCCAGCGCCAACCAGCGCGCCGGCCGCTGCGGCCGCGTGGCCCCGGGCATCTGCATCCGGCTCTACAGCGAGGAGGACTACCTGGCCCGGCCGGAGTTCACCGAGCCGGAGATCCTGCGCACCAACCTGGCCAGCGTCATCCTGCAGATGGCCGAGGCGGGCCTGGGCGACATCGGCTCCTTCCCCTTCGTCGAGGCCCCCGACCGCAGCCAGATCACCGACGGTCTGCGCCTGCTCGACGAACTGGGCGCGCTCAAGCCCGGCAAGCACTCCCACCCGCGCCTGACCCGTATCGGGCACCGTCTGGCCCGCATCCCCCTCGATCCGCGCCTGGGCCGGATGCTGGTGGAGGCAGAGCGGCTGGGCTGCGTGCGCGAGGTGCAGGTGGTCGTCGCCGGACTGGCCATCCCCGACGTGCGGGAGCGCCCCGCCGAGAAGCGCGAACAGGCCGACCAGCTGCACCGGCGCTTCTGGAGCGGGGTCCCCACCGAGGCCGCCTCCGAGCCTCGGCAGGCGCCCGACGGCGGTCCGCTGCGGCACACGGCACACACCAACACCGACCCGTCGGCTGGGGGAGCGGGCGCTCCCGATTCGGGCGGCGACATCATCGCGATGCTGCGGCTGTGGGCCTATCTGCGCCAGCAGCGCCGGGCCCTGAGTGGCAATGCCTTCCGCCGGATGTGCCGTGACGAGTTCATCAACTTCCTGCGGGTGCGGGAGTGGGAGGACCTGCACACCCAGCTGCGCGAGATCAGCAAGGAGATCGGGCTGCAGCGCAACCAGGCCGAGGCCTCCGACGAGGCGGTGCTCACCGCGGTGCTCTCGGGCCTGCTCGGCCACGTCGGACTGGCCGATGTCCGTGAGGCCGACCAGCCGAAGAAGGACCGCAATGGCAAGCGGCGCCGTCCCGGCCCGCGCGAGTACCTGGGCGCACGGGGTGCCCGTTTCGCGATCCAGCCCGGATCCGCCCTGGCCAAGAACCCGCCGCCGCTGGTGATGGCCGTCGAGCTGGTGGAGACCAGCCGGCTGTGGGCCCGCACTGTCGCGGCGATCACCGCCGACCAGGTGGAGCAGGTGGCCGGCCACGTCCTCAAGCGCACCCACTCCGAACCGCACTGGTCCACCAGCGCGGGCGCGGTGGTGGCCTACGAGAAGGTGATGCTGTACGGCGTGCCGATCGTGGCCGACAAGCTGGTCAGCTATGAGCGGATCAATCCTGTCGAGGCGCGCGAGATCTTCATCCGCAAGGCCCTGGTGGAGGGCGAGCTGCGCACCCGTCACCACTTCTTCCACCACAACCAGAAGGTGCGCGAGCAGGCCGAGGACCTGGAGCAGCGCAGCCGCCGTCGCGACATCACCGTCGACGACCAGCAGCTCTTCGACTTCTACGCCGCCCGCCTGCCCGCCGAGGTCACCGGCGTGCACGCCCTGGACCAGTGGCTGCGCCGCAGCGAGAACAAGCACCTGCTGGAGATGCAGCTCGACGACCTGCTGGCGCCCCAGGCCGAGGAGGTGGACGCGGGCGACTTTCCCGACCACTGGAGCGTGCCCACCAACACCGGCGCCACGATCACCCTGCCCGTCGACTACGTCTTCGACCCGGGATCCGGCCATGACGGCGTCTCGGTGCAGATCCCGCTGGAGCAGCTCAACCAGCTCTGCGCCGAGCCCTTCAGCTGGCAGGTGCCGGGCCTTCGCGCCGAGCTGGCCACCGAGCTGATCCGCGCCCTGCCCAAGAGCGTGCGCACCAGTTTCGTCCCGGCCCCCAACCATGCCCGGGCAGCGCTGGACTGGCTGGAGGAGGCCCGGAAGTTCGGCGAGGGCCCCGACCACACCAGGCGCTTCTGTGACGAGCTGGGCCGGGCGCTGCGCCAGATCACCAGCGTCACGGTGGATGCGGACACCTGGAATCCCGACGCCGTGCCCGACCACCTGCAGGTGGCCTTCCGGATCACCGAGAAGGGACGCGAGACGAGGCGCAGCAAGAACTTCGCCGACCTGCGCCAGGACCTGGCCCGCAAGGTGAGCCAGACCCTGACCCGGGCCTCGGCCAAGAAGGCGGCCACCGGTGCCACCAGCTGGACGATGGGCAGCATCGACCAGACGCTCAGCGTGGAGCGCAATGGCACGAGGGCCGTCGGCTACCCGGCCCTGCGCGACGAGGGCTCGAGCGTGGGCGTCGTGGTGCTCGACACCGTCGAGGCCGCCCGCCAGAGCCACGAGCTGGGTCTTCGGCGCCTGCTGGTGCTCACCCTGCCCGACCCGACCAAGTGGGTGGTCAGCCACCTGGGCAATGCCGACAAGCTGGCCCTGGGCAACTCGCCCTATGCCAGCGTCCCGGCGCTGCTGGCAGATGCCCGGCTCAAGGCCGCCGGGGAGCTCGCCCGCCAGTGGGCGGCGCAGCAGGGGATCGGGTTGGAGCAGGTGCGCGACCAGGCCCGCTACGAGCAGATGGCGCTGTTCGTGCGCCAGGAGCAGGCCGATGCGATGCGCACGGTGGTGGCCACCGCCGCCGAGACGCTTCGCCAGCAGACCTCCGCCAGGCTGGCGATCGACTCCTTCCCGGCCGGCCAGGTGCGTGAGGACGTCACGGCGCAGCTGGAGAACCTGGTCTTCACCAATTTCATCAGCGCCACGCCCGACCCTTGGTATCCGCGCCTGCCCCGGTACGTCCAGGGCATCACCGTGCGACTCGCGGCAGCCGCCGCGAGTCCCCGTCGCGACCAGCAGTCAGCCGACCTGGTGGACCAGCTGGAGGCCGAGTATGCGGCCCTGTGCGCCAAGCAGCCGCCGGGCCGCCTGCCGGCCGCGGTGGAGCAGGTCGGCTTCCTGATCGAGGAGTACCGCATCCAGCAGTTCGCCCAGCAGCTGCGCACCGCCGTCAGCGTCTCGCCCAAGCGGATCCGCAAGGCGATGGCCGATGCCGGCTGAGCTGCCGGCCCGGCCCGGTCAGCGCGAGTTCTCGGCCGCGATCCGCACGAGTTCGCGAGCCAGGGGCTCGGGGAAGCGGCCGATCCAGATCGCCCTCAGCTGACGGGCCAGCACGTCGGGCTCGTCGAGGTCCACCCGCCGTACCCGCCCCTGGTCGACGGCACCGCGCACCGCCAGCTCGCTGAGGACTGCCGGCCCGGCCCCGGCGGCGCAGGCGCCCAGAACGGCCTGGTTGCTGCTCAGCACCAGCCTCGGACTGGCGGCGTCCGGGCTGGCCAGCGCCGCATCCAAGGTCTCCCGGGTGCCCGATCCCATCTCCCGCACGACCAGCGAGGTGCTGGCCAGTTCCGGGAGGGTCAGTGGACGGCGACGGCGCGCCCATGGGTGGTTCGGGGCCACGACGACACACAGCCGGTCCGTGCGCACGGTGCGGGAGGTGATGCCGTGTGGCAGGTCTGGGGTCTCGATGAAGCCCACGGGCACCTGGTGGGTGAGCACCTGGGCGATCACGGTGCGGGAATTTGTGACCCGCATGTGCCAGCCCGCGTGGGGGTCCAACTGGTGCAGGTGAGCGAGCCAACCGGGCGCCAGGTACTCGGCGATGGTCTGGCTGGCGGCGAACTCCATCTGGCGGGAGGCCTGGCTCGCCAGCGCCTGCGCACCATCGAGGAAGGTGTGGGCCTGCTCCAGCAGGGGTGCGCCGAGTTCCACCAGCTGCTGACCGGCCTCGCTGAGTGTCGACCCGCTGTGGGTACGCACCAGCAGGGTGAGGCCGAGGCGCCGCTCAAGGCGGGCGACGGAGCGGCTGGCATTGGGCTGGGCGATGCCCAGTTCGCGGGCGGCCGAGGTCAGGCTCCCTGTGCGGGCCGTCGCCGTCAACAGGTCCAGCACTGCCAGCTCCGGCCATCTGGTCATGCGTCGATGATATGACCCCATGGCAAGCGAGGTCTTCTGTGCGGTGGTCCGGCTAGCGAGGATTGATGGGTGAACCAACTTTCCCGACTCGCGCCCGGTCTGTTGCTGTGTGCCGGGGGCGCCGCCCTCGCCGTCCTGGTCAACCGTGCCGTCCCCACGCTCAGTGCCTTGCTGGTGGCCATCCTGTTGGGCGCGGCCGTGACCAATTTGGTGACGCCACCGCCGCGCTTCCAGCCCGGCATCGAGTGCAGTGCCAGGCGCCTGCTGCGCATCGGCATCGTGCTGCTGGGCCTGCAACTGGTGCTGGGGGACATCGCCCGACTCGGACTCGGCATGGTGGCCGTCATCATCACCGTCGTGGTCGGCGGCATCACTGGCAGTCTCGCGCTGGGCAGGGCCCTGGGCATGGCGCGGAGCCAGTGCCTGCTGATCGCCTCGGGCGTCTCCATCTGCGGGGCTGCCGCAGTCGCCGGTGTGAACAGCGTCGTCGACGCAGACGATGACGAGGTGGCCACGGCGATCGCCCTCGTGGTGCTCTACGGCACGCTCATGATCCCCATCGTGCCGTTGCTGGCCCGCCTGTTCGGGCTGGGCGTGCAGCCGTCGGGTCTGTGGGCGGGGGCCTCGATCCACGAGGTGGCTCAGGTGGTCGCCGCGGGTGCCGCGCTGGGTCCGGAGGCGCTCACGGTGGCCGTCGTGGTGAAGCTGGCTCGCGTGCTGATGCTGGCACCGGTGGCCGTGGCGCTCGGCACCTGGATGCGACGTTCCCGTCCCGCAGGGGAGGGTGCCAGCCGTCCGCCCGTCGTGCCGCTGTTCGTCGTGGGCTTCGTCGCCATGGTCCTGCTGGCCTCCACACATGTCGTGCCCGCCGGATGGCTGCCGACGGTCAAGACCGGGCAGACGGCACTGCTCGCGGCGGCGATGTTCGCGCTGGGGTTGGGGGTGAAGGTCTCCAGCCTGGTCAAGGTCGGCCCGCGTCCCTTCCTGTTGGGTCTGCTCACCACCGCGTGGGTGGCCGGCATCGCCTTGGCCGGCGTGGAGCTGGTGGCCTGACCCGGTCAACGGTGGAACACTGGCCTGGTGCCACAGAACACCGAAGAACTCGTACAGTTGCTGCAGCTCGAGGAGATCGAGCACGACCTCTACCGGGGGCAGCAACCCGTCACGGACTGGCAGCGCACCTTCGGAGGGCAGGTGCTCGCCCAGGCGCTGGTGGCGGCCGGCCGCACGGTGGACCCGTCGCGGATGTGCCACTCGCTGCACGCCTACTTCCTCAAGGGCGGCCGGCCCGACAAGCCGATCATCTACGACGTGGAGAAGATCCGCGACGGCGGATCGCTCAGCGTGCGACGCGTCGTCGCCCGGCAGCACGGGGAGAACATCTTCGCGCTCAATGCCAGCTTCCACATCGACGAGCCGGGTCTGGACCACTCCGACCCGATGCCGGCCAATGTGCCGGCGCCCGAGGACTGCCCGACGATGCGAGACGTGATGTCTCGTACGGTCGGTGACGTGCCGATGCTCAACGAGTGGGAGGCGCTGGAGGTACGTTTTGCCGGCGACTCGGGGATGTCGAATGCCATCGAGGCGAAGTCGCACAGTGCCCACATGCGGGTGTGGGTGCGCACCACCAGTGCCCTGCCCGACGACCCGCTGCTGCACCAGGCGGTGCTGGCCTACCTGTCCGACATGACGCTGCTGAGCGTCTCCGTGGTGCCGCACAAGGTGGTCTTCGCCGGCCCGAACATGCAGATCGCCTCCATCGACCACTCGATGTGGTTCCACCGTCCCGTGCGTGCCGATGAGTGGATGCTCTACGACCAGGTCTCCCCGTCGGCCAGCAAGGCGCTGGGCTTCTCCACCGGACGCATCCTGCAGGGCGGCAAGCTGGTGGCCACCTGCAGCCAGGAAGGCCTGATCCGCGTCGTCGAGTGAGCCGCACCCACAGACGGCGACGGCCGCG
>NZ_JBHWOO010000264.1:0-6069 GCF_043424415.1 Luteococcus sp.
ATTCTCACTTGTTCACGTCGGTCAGCCGGTAGCGGACGTGACGGCCCACCTTGTAGCCCCGCGGGCCTTCGCCGTGGTAGCGCCAGGCGTAGATGGTGGGCACGGGGACGCCGAGCATGCGCGCCAGATCCTCGATGGTCAGCAGGGGTTCGATGTTGGTGGGTTCGGTCATATCAGTTCTCCAGGGTGTGGGGGTGGGTGTTCTTGCGGGCGGCCTTCCACTGCGCGTACTCACGGGCACGGGCAGCAGCAGCCAGGGCAAGGGCTTCGTCGGCGGTGGTATCCCAGCCGGTCCCGGCATAGGCCCAATCGCGCAGGACGAGGGTGGTGTCGTCGTCTTCGTCGTCAGCCAGCAGGTCGACGTCTGACCAATCGACGGGGCGGCCGGTGCGCTGCTGTTCGGCCATCAGGTGCTGGAAGCGGACGCGGGCACGCCGCAGGGTGCCGAGGGTGAGGCTGTAGCGGCGTGACTTGGTGGCGAAGTGGCCACGGAAGCCGAGTTCGTGGGCCCACTTGCCGAGGTGCGCGTACACGTCGAGGCTGTCCTTGCCGACCGGTGCGTCGACGAGGCATCCGAGGCGACGGCGAGCGTCGCGGGCGCGGGCATGGCCGGACCAGATGCGGGCGAGGGTGACGATCCGGTCGAAGTGCGGGTTCCCGTCGACGTGGCGGGCGTCGCTGGCGTCCTTGGTGGCGTACTTCGACAGGTATCCGGCGACTTGGGCAGGCTGCAACTCTTGGTCTGGATCGTCGGGACGATGACCCACGCGGACGATCTTCACGTCGAGCTGGGTTCCGTAGCGCAGCACCACCGGCCGCACCCTCTCGTGCGGGGCGGGCGCGGGGAAGGCGACGGTCGTCACCGCCTGGCGGGTCAGGTCGGCCAGCAACTGGGCCGTGATCTTGTCGGGGGCCGGGGCGCCGATGCCCTGGGCGGCGGGGCCGTCGAGGCGCATCAGGGCGTGGAAGTGGATCGCGCCACGGGTCTGCATCTCAGCGACCTTGGCGAACTGCACCGAGCACACCTCGCGCAGCTTGCCGACCTTGACGCCGAGGGCGTGGGCGAGGGCGCGGGTCAGGTTGATCGTGAAGCGGCGCCACAGTTCGGGGGCCCACCACTGCCACATCAGGTGGTGGTCGTAGCGGTAGCAGTCGGGGCACAGCGGCTGGCCCAACTCCTGGTCGCCGTCGTGGTGACGAGTCATGCACCACCGGGGCCGGCCGTGCGGGCAGAGTTCGGTTTCGCGCCGGGGATGGCAGGGCTTGCCGCCACGGGTACCATGCACGGCGCCGAAAGAGGGTGCCGTGAGGGTAACAAACAGCAGCGGGTTCTCCTCTACCGACGCGGGGACGTTCTTGCCGCCGACGACACCGCAACGCACCATTTCGAATGTGTCGCGGGCATACAGCCGCGAGCAGGACGGGCACACCGAGGCGCGGCGGTTGCCGCAGCGCTGGAAGAGCACGCCGAGGGGCTGGTCGGCCGAGCGGAACACGCTCAACACCTCGCCCGTGTGGCCGTCGACGCGAGTGGTGGAGCCGGACAGGCGAATGGGGTGGGCACAGTGCCCGATGTGCGCCGCCGCCTGGGCGAAGGCGTCGAAGGTGCCGTCCTTAACGCGTTGCAGCACCTGGGCGACCTGGCGAGGGCTCAGGTTGACGTCGAGAGGGGATGCCTCACCGAACCCGTCGAAGTGAGCCCCCGCCATCGTAGTCATGCCGCCACGTCCCCATCGTGGGATTCCTGGGCACGCTGACGGGGCTTGCGCGGGGCCCTGGGCTTGCGGACACGGGGCTCGCCCATCGGAGCCGGATCGGCTTCGCCCAGCGGATTGGCGGACGGAGGAAGAGTGTCCTCAGCGGCCTGCTGGGTGGTGGGGATCAGCACCGTAACGGGCGACGGGTGCAGTTCGGCGGCGTGGCGGATCAGGTCGTCGGGCCAGTAGTCGGCGCGGACCTTGTCGAACGCGCCGGTCTCGTCCTGCATCCAGCCGGTGCCCTGCTGCGAGAGCAGGATCTTGTGTGCCGGGGCGGCCTGGGCGACGCCGTCACCCAGCACAAGCCTGGTTTCGGTCGAGGTCAGCTGGCGCAGCGCGACCGCTTGGGTGAACAGGCCACGCATGCCGACGGTCTCCTTGCGGGGGTCCTGCACACAGGCCAGCACCACCACGCCGAGGGCGCGGCCCTGGGTCAGGACCTCCGACAACAGCCGCGAGGCCTTCTTCACCAGTGCCGGATCGGCTTAGGATGTGAGCACGGCCAGCTCGTCGATCACCAGCACGTGCAGCGGATCACCCGGCGTCGGAACATGCTCGCGAACCCGTCCAGCCATGCGGTCGCCGCGCTCGTCGATCACCGCGAGGAGCTTCTTGAGCACCTCGATCGCCTGGGCGGGGGTGGTGACCATGCAGCAGAACATGGCCTTGCCTATCGACAGCTCGATGCCGCGCTTGAGATCGATGCCCCACATCTGAACCTCACCGGTCGACACGCACGGGGCGAGGTTCCCGCACACCGACCACAGAACCGAACCCTTGCCCGCCCCCGAGCAGCCCGCGACCAGGGTGTGGCGATTGGTGACCTGCAGCCACCACACGCCGCCGCCCTGGGTGCGACCGGCCGGAGCCATGCCCACGGTGGCGATGTCGTCGCGGGTGGGAAGCACCGCCTGACGACCCGACGACAGAGAATCACGCATCATCAGGTTGACCTGCACCTTGAATGGCGAGACCTGCAACGAGCGCGCCGAATGCGCCCCGGCTGCCACCTGCAACGCCGGTACTGCCGCCTCCACCTCCTCCAAGGTCTGGCCGATCCGGGCCCGGATGCGAAGCGCCAGCAGGTCGCCACGAGTTTCGACGCGGGACAGGTATGGGTGCACCCAGTGATGCACCTCGCGGGGTTCCCGCACGTACTCCGTGTGATCGCCCACGCGAACCTTGCGAGTCACCTTCTCCGTGCGGGTCCGCTACACCGACAGGCCGCACTCACGCGCAAGCACGTCCCAGTTCTTTCGCGCCCACGTGCGCCAGCGCCAGCGACGCCACGGAGCAGCTACCCGGCGTTCGAAGGTGAACGGGTTGACCAGCGACCACACCACGCCTACCAGCAGCGGCACCAGGTACACGGCGCAGGCGACCGCCGCACCTCCCATCACGGCACGCGACGAGGTGTACGTGAATGCCCACAGCAACCACAGCCCGTCGACAAGGATCAGCACACGCCAGGAGTAACGCACCCCAACCAACAGTCGACGCAGCACCGTTGTCAGCAGCACAATCCCCCGCCAGCACGACCGCGACCAGCGCACCACCCCCGACGGACGAGCAGCCACCACCGCCGACATGATCAGGCCGCCTTACCCTGGTCACGACGAGCCGACGGCGAGGCGTCCTCGAAACCCGTCGCCCGCACCGACCACGCCAGCTTCGGTCGCGGCCCGTTCTCGTCGATCCACGGGGTGAGGGTGAGCCCGGTGAACCGGACTGGGGTGAACGGCAGGCCAGTGGTGTTCTCCGGCGGCACGGGCTGGTACTGCGACGCCAGCTTCACAACGATCGTCTTCTCACGGTTGCCCGCCTCCGGGTCCGCGTCGAGCACAGGCACCTGCCACAGCGGCAAACCCGTCTCCTTGTCCACCTGCTGCGGACGCGACCCGTCGGGACGCTGCGGCGCCTGGAAGTCCAACACCTGCTCCACACCACCCAGCAGGAAGGCCCCACTCGGGAACAGCACGTCATTCGTTGCGGGCATCTTGCGCTTCACGGCCATGGAAACTCCTTCATCACTGGGCTAGCCTGCCTAGCCATGATGGTTATCTAAGGACTTGACTAGCCATGTCAACAAGTAATGCCAACTTGTTCACCTCACTGCAGGGCAGCGCGAGCCCATGCGAGACCTGCTGGCACGGCGATATGCCTAGCCAGCCCATACATGCGCCCATAGGATGGTGGCGTGGCTTTGAATCCGAATGACCCGACTCCGCCGTACCAGCAGGTGGCCAATCGGCTACGCGCGCAGATCCGCACTGGCGAGCTGCCCCAAGGCGCCCAGCTCGACTCGCAACACAAGATGGCCGAGCGCTACGGCGTGGCGCGCATGACCATCCAGCAGGCGCTTCGCGTGCTCCGCGAGGAAGGCCTGATCGTCACGCGCCAAGGCAGCGGCGCCTTCGTGAAGGGCCACACCGAGCGGGCCGTCGACCTCCGCCCGCGCATCCAGGAAGCCTTCACCGCCGACGAGGTGACCATCGACTTCTGCGGCTTCACCGCAGAGACCTTGGCCGGTGCCCTCACCGAACCACTCGACCGCATCCGCTCCGGCGCACTCCACCCTCGATCCCTCGCGGTGCGCATCATGCTGCCCGACACGGCCGAACCCTTGGCCCTGCCCGTTCTGCCCGGCAAGAGCCCCGCAGAGAGCGGCGCGGCCCGCGAGCGCCTGGCTGGCATCGCCTCTCGCTCCGTGAACGCCGTCGTCGACATGGTTGACGAGCTGGCAGCCCTCAAGCTGCTCAAGGTCGCGATGGTCGAAAGCCGCTTCATCGCCTCGGCACCCCAGGCCAAGACCTTCATCATCAATAGCCAAGATGTGTTCCAGGGCTACTACCCTGTGAAGCTGCGCGAGGTGCGCCTCGCGGACGGGCCAACCGAGATCTACGACCCCATGGGCAAGGACGCAACGCTGTTCCACTTCGCCAAGGACTCCGACCCCGAGAGCCTTGGCAGTCTCTACGTGCAATCGACCACAGCTTGGTTCGACAGCCTTTGGACCACCATTGCAAGGGCCGAACCGTGATCACCGCCGCCGAGCTATTCAGCCAGGCCGACCTGATCATGCTCGACTTCGACGGCCCGGTCACGCGCCTTTTACCCCCACCAGCGAACGCCGAGCTTGCAGCGCGCGCACGCGAAGCAGCACGCGACGCCGGTGTCCCGATCACCGACGACCTCGATTCCAGCACCGACCACCTAGCCTTCATCCGCGCCGCCGGAGCCCACTCCCCCGTAGCCCTACAGGCGGTCGAATCCTTGTGCACGACAGGTGAGGTAGCCGCGGCCCTCACCAGCCCCGTCACACCCGGCGCCGTGGATCTTCTGGAATCGGCAAATCGCGGAGGCAAGACCGTCGTTATCGTGACGAATAACAGCCCAGCGTGCGTTTCGCGATTTGTTCAACTGCACGATCTCGTCCACCACGTCGACTCCATCGTTGGTCGGGACCCTCGGCGCCCCGACTTAATGAAGCCCGATCCACACCCGCTGCGTCAGGCCCTGCAAGCAGAACATGCCAAGGCAATCATGATCGGTGACTCAGTATCCGACGCTGTGGCAGGCACCGCGGCGGCTGTGCCCGTCATTGCCCTATGCAAGGACAGTAGGCGCAAGACGGCAATGGAGCGCGCAGGCGCCGCTTGCACCATCTGGAACCTGCGCGAACTCAAGAAGAACTAGGAAATCATGTACATCACGAGAATATCAGTAAGAAACGACGGACCGCTCAAAGAATTCGAGTTTCAAACAAACCCGCCCTTCTCTCAACCCAGGCCGATCATCATAACCGGCCCGAACGGGGCAGGAAAGACGAACCTCATCTCTATTCTCGCTGACGCAATAATCGAGGGCGCAGCCGCCCATCATCCCGATGTAACCACACACTCGTCAGGGTTGGCACGTAACTGGTTTCGTGTAGTGGGAGGCGCCACGCAACGCGCCCAAACGGACGGCAGCTATGCGATCGTGGAGTTTGACGATGGAGACAGCCCGCTGCAGTTCGTCCAAAAAGCAGGAAGCATCGAATCTCCAACCTCCGATACCCATCGAAACCAAATAACACCTTCGCAGCCGTGGGTAAAGGATGGAGCTCCCCTTAAGCAGTTTTACATCGACCAAGAAACCTCCCAACGCATCTACTCCAAGGGAGTTTACGCTTTTTTTCCGGTGTCGCGATCCGAGAAACCCCACTGGCTTAACTCAGAGAGCCTCAAGGGAGATAGCTTCACTCAAAAGCCGAAATACACGGGAATGTTTGGCAGACACATCTACATCGAGCATCCCACCGAACCTCTAG
>NZ_JBHWOO010000265.1:0-4217 GCF_043424415.1 Luteococcus sp.
TCCAGCTGGGCCCGGGCCTTCGCCACCTTCGCCGACCCCTTGGCGGTGGTGCGGGCCCGGAAGAGCGCGGCCTCGCGCCCGGTCATGTCGATGGAGCGGGCGCGCACCCAGGACTCCCCGAAACGGGTCAGGCGCTGGCGGATCCAGTCGCGCTCCAGCCGGGCGGCGGGCACCACCTCGCTCACCTCCGCCTCGTCGCACCACACGATGCGGCCACCGGCGGCCTGCAGGTCCTGGCCGAACTTGGAGTCCTCGCCGCCGGTGAATCCGAAGCGCTCGTCGAAGCGGATCTGGTGGCGACGCACGAAGTCGAGGTCGAGCAGCAGGTTGTTGCTGGCCATGCCCGGGCGGGGGCTGCCGGTGGGGCGCGTCGGCCGCGCGAACAGGCCCGTCCCCTCGGTCCAGGCATCCAGCGGCGTCTCCGGCAGCGAGCGGACCGGTCCGCTGACGGCGCTGGCCCCGGTGCGTCGCCAGCAGGCCACCAGGTCCAGCAGCCAACCCTCGCCGGGGGTCTCGTCGTCGTCGATGAAGCAGAACAGGCGCGTTCCCTCGGCCTCGTCGAGGGCCCGGTTGCGGGCCGCCGCCAGGCCGGGGGTGGGTTCGTGCACATAGCGCACGTCGACCGACGTGGCGTGGGCCTCCACCACCTCGCGGGCCTCGCCCTTGGGTGAGTTGTCGACCACCACCAGACGCGCCGCATGGCCTGCCTCGACGGCCTGGGCCACCTGGGCGGCCAGCAGGGGCAGCGCGGAGCGCAGCAGGTCGTTGCGGTGGTAGGTCAGCACGGCGAGGGTCAGCGGCGGGAAATCCATGCCTCGAGACTATCGGCAGGTGCCCTGGGCTCAGCCCAGGTTGGTGGTGATGGTGGGGCGACGATCGGCCTCAGGAAGCTCCCAGCTGCTGGCCTGGGCATCGGCCTGCTCGCCACTGCGGATGTCCTTGACCTGCCCGGTCAGGCCACCGAACCAGACGAAGGGGATGCCCCGGCGGTCGGCGTGCTTGATCTGCTTGCCGAACTTGTCCGCCTTGGGCGCCACCTCGCAGGGGATGCGGCGCGCCCGCAGGGCGGCGGCCACCTCCTCGGCGACGTCGCGGCTCTGCTCGTCGTCGACGGCCACCAGCACGGCGCTGGGGACGCTGCGGGAGGCCTCGATCTGCTTCTTGGTGATCAGCGGGCCGAGGAGGCGGGTGACGCCCAGCGAGATGCCAACGCCCGGGAAGGTGGTCTTCCCGTCGCTGGCCAGCGAGTCGTAGCGGCCACCGGAGCTGATCGAGCCGAGCTTCTCGTGGCCCACCAGCTCGGTCTCGTAGACGGTGCCGGTGTAGTAGTCCAGGCCGCGCGCGATCTTGAGGTCGGCGACGATGCGTCCGGGAACCCGCTTGTTGGCGGCCAGCACCACGCGGCGCAGCAGCTCCAGGCCCTCGTCGAGCATCTCGTGCTCGACGCCCAGGGAGCGCACCTGCTCAACGAAGGAGTCGTCGGGGGTGCAGATCCCGGCCAGGGCGACGCACTGCTCGGCGACCTCCTGCGAGAGCTCCAGCTCGCCGGTGAGCAGTTCGGCGACGGCCGGGCCGCCGATCTTGTCGAACTTGTCGACGCGCTGCAGCACGTCCAGGGTGCTGACCTGTTCGAAGGCGCCACCCTCCTGCCCGATGCCCAGCCCGCGGTAGAAGCCCTCGGCGAGCTTGCGGTTGTTGACGTGCATCAGCGCCTGCGGCAGGCCGAGCTCGGCGTGCATGCGCTCCAGCGCCTCGAGCATCACCACGGGGGCCTCGACGTCGAAGTGCTCGGGCAGCTGGTCCTGTCCGACGACGTCGATGTCGGCCTGCAGGAATTCGCGGTAGCGGCCCTCCTGGGGGCGCTCGCCGCGCCAGACCTTCTGCACCTGGTAGCGGCGGAAGGGGAAGGCAAGGTGGCCGGCATTCTCCAGGACATAGCGGGCGAAGGGCACCGTCAGGTCGAAATGGAGGCCCAGGTCGTCCTTCTCGGGGGTCGCGGGGTCGGCGTGCAGGCGCCGCACCACGTACACCTCCTTGGTGATTTCACCCTTGCGCGTCAGGGTCTCCATGGTCTCGACGGCGCGGGTCTCGATGTTGGCATAGCCGTGCAGCTCGAAGGTCTCGCGCAGGATGTCGAGCACGGCGGTCTCCACCATGCGTCCTGCGGGCAGGAACTCGGGGAAACCGGACAGCGGCTTGGGACGGGCCATCACAGATCACTTCCATCGGTCTGGTTCTGAAGGGCCACCAGTTGGTGGGGCTGAAGCCATGGGTTGGTGGTGCGTTCGGCCCCCACGGTGGTGGTGGAGCCGTGCCCGGGCAGCAGGTGGAGGTCGTCGTCCAGGGTGAGCACCTGGGTCGCAAGGCTACTCGCCATCACGAAGGCGTCCCCGCGCGGCATGTCGGTGCGCCCGATCGAGCCGGCGAAGACGACATCGCCGCTGAAGCACAACCGGGCATCATCCAGCTGCGGCAGCAGCAGCGTGCAGCCCGGGGTGTGCCCGGGGGCATGGCGGGTGGCGAAACGCATCCCACCGGCGGTGAACTCGCCGTCCAGGTGGCGCACGTCGGCCGGCGGGGTGAACTCGGTGCTGCCGTAGAGCATCTCGAGGATGCCGCGGGCCTGTTCCGACATGGCGCGCATCGGATGGGCCAGCAGGTCCTCATCGGCCTCGTGGATCCAGACGGGCACATTGGCCTCGTCGGCGATCTCGCGGGCGGCGGCGACGTGGTCGGCGTGGCCGTGGGTCAGCAGGACGGCGTCGACGGTCAGTCCGTACTGCGCCAGGCCCCGCCGGACGCCGTCCGCGGCATCGACACCGGGGTCGACGACCACGCACGGGCCGTTCTCGGAGGGGGCGAGCAGATAACAATTGGTCTGCCACGGGCCGGAAGGGAAGGAGGCAATGAGCACAACCGGCACCATATCGGGCAAGATGGAACCATGAGCGAAACTGCAGGTCCGAATCCCTTCGGTCGCGTTGAAGACGACGGCACCGTCTACGTCATCACTCCCGAGGGTGAGCGGCGTGTCGGCCAGGTTCCCGACGTCGAGCCCTCCGAAGCCCTCGCCTTCTACGTGAGGCGTTTCCAGGCACTCGAGACGGAGGTGGCCCTCCTCGAGTCGCGCGTCACCTCGGGCAATCTCGGCGTGGAGGAGGCTCGCAAGTCGATCAACTCCCACCGCAAGAACATCGTTGACGCCAATGCGGTCGGCGACCTGGCCGGCCTGGTGACCCGCCTGGATGCCCTGGCCCCCGCCCTCGAGGCGCAGGCCGAGCAGAAGAAGGCGGAGAAGGCGAAGGCGGCCGAGGCTGCCCGGGCCGAGAAGGAGCGGATGGTCTCCGAGGCCGAGAAGCTGGCCCAGGGCCATGACTGGCGCGGTGGCGTGAACCGCTTCCGTGCCCTGCTCGAGGAGTGGAAGGCGCTGCCGCGCATCGACCGCGCCACCGATGACGCCCTGTGGCACCGCTTCTCGAGCGCCCGCACCACCTACACGCGCCGTCGCAAGGCCCAGTTCGCCGAGCAGAACAAGAAGCGTGAGGGTGCCAAGCAGCTCAAGGAGGCCATCATTGAGGAGGCCCGTCCGCTGGCCACCTCCACCGAATGGGGCCCCACCGCGGGTGCCTTCCGCGACCTGATGGCCCGTTGGAAGGCCGCCGGCTCCGCCCCGCGCGCCGAGGACGACAAGCTGTGGACCACCTTCCGCGGCATCCAGGACGAGTTCTTCGCCGCCCGCGACGCCGCCATGGCCGAGCAGGACAAGGAGTTCATCGGCAACCAGCAGGCCAAGGAGGCGCTGCTGGACGAGGCCGAGAAGACCATCCTCCCAGTGACCGACCTGGCCACGGCACGCGCCCAGTTCCGTGACTTCCTGTCGAAGTTCAACGAGCACGGCAAGGTGCCGCGCGATGCGATCCGTCCCCTGGACGCCCGCGTGCGCAAGCTGGAGTCCGCCGTCAAGGAGGCCGAGGCCGAGGAGTGGCGTCGCACCGACCCCGAGGCCCGTCAACGCGCCGCCGACACCGTGGCCATGTTCAGCTCGCAGATCGAGAAGCTGAACAAGCAGGCCGAGAAGCTCGAGGCCGAGGGCAAGGACAAGAAGGCGGCCGAGGTGCGCTCCTCGATCACCTTCAACGAGTCCCTGCTGGAGCAGGCGCAGAAGGCGCTGGACGAGTTCAAGGCCTGATACGCAGCAGCAGGACGGCGCCCAGACA
>NZ_JBHWOO010000266.1:0-16999 GCF_043424415.1 Luteococcus sp.
GCCGCCTCGTCGAAGGACAGGTGACCACGAACTGGAAACAGGCCCTGGCTCAACTCGCCATCGCCTACCCCGACCGCATCAACCCCCACCTCTAAACCAACCCCCGGAGACCACCACTTACACAAACAACTTGACAAGCTCTCCGCATCGTCACGAACCCTGCTGACGACGCCTTCGACGAAATCTTGGGACTCGCCAGGATGCTGCCTGGCATCGGGGACCAGTCGTCCGGAAACCTCACCATCGAGTTGGTTCGCGAGGTGCACGGACACGTACCCCTGCCCCGTGCCGAAGCCCTGAAGAGAGTGGCAGCGGAGATTACAGTGATGCCCGACATCCAGGCGGGAAACATCTTGCGAGGTCGTGCCACCAGGGGCCTGTTCTGTGGCGCCCTGCCCATCTCCGCCGTCATCCAGTTCGACTTTCCGGAGCCCCTTCACAACTTCGGTCTGCACGCCACGACCGTGGGTGGTGCGGGTACCCCGCAACATGCCGCGCTCATGTCCTTGAAGCTGCGCACCATCGACCCGGACGGGGACCTGGATGCCCTGATGGAAGGCACCTTTGGGCTGGCGAAGTCGGGCCTAGCCCACATCGGCTGGTTCAACTACTTGAGCACGGGCTCGAGCGAGCTGCGCTCGACGATGGAGGTCGTGCTCCCGCAGGGTGTGGAGTGCACGGCGGTCGACATCGTGCCATGGGGACAGGGGGCGCCCGTCACCCTCACCGGCCTCAGCCTGGAATGGGTGGCGGGCGCCTGAAAGCGTCGGCCAGCCTCAGTGGAGTTCCTGCACCGTCAGGACCTCCACAGAGGTGGTCGGCCTGTCGGTGGCCAGCTGGTGGAGCTCGATGGCGGACAGTTGGTATCCCTCGGGAATGGTGAAGGACCGGTCGATGGTGCGGTTCTCGCCATTGCTGGGCACGTAGGTGTAGAAGCCCCACACGGCTCGGGCACTCAGCACCATGCCCGTGCCCGTGAGGTCCACTGCGGCAGGGTCGAAGTCCTGACTGTCCAGGCGAGTGAGCTTGAAGCTGAGCAGCGCATTCCGGTCACCCGCCCCCGGTGGGGTCGAGGCGCGGGCCGAGAGGTGGATGCGCCCTTCCAACGGATCCAGCTCCAACCGGTGAGGTTCGGTCGCGGCGTCGAAGGGGCCGGAGAAGCTCTGGCGAGTACCGTCGTCGGGCGCCGCCTGGGCCAATAGACGCCCTGCGAGTGTCGGGAAGAGTTCGTCGAGCAGGACCGGATCCGGGGCAACCTCCATGGGTGCGAGCGTGTCCCGGAGCTGCTGGATCACTTCCTGCCGGTCGGTGGAGTGGTAGCTGAGGGCCGTGTCCTGCGTCGCGTGGCGGGTCCACAGCCATGAGGGTCGGCGTGAGTCGATGATGACCGGGTTGCCCCGGTCTGACTCGTGATGAGACACGGAAGCGGGGCCGCGCGTGCCGCCGTCCAGGGTCTCCCAGATCGCCATCAGGCCGATGGCGATCATCGGTTTGTGGGCCGTCTTCATCGAGTAGAAGGTGCCTCCGTCGTAGATGCCGGTCGCCCCAAGGCCACCCGAGACCATCATCCCGACGTTT
This sequence comes from Luteococcus sp., assembly GCF_043424415.1. Lineage (NCBI taxonomy): Bacteria > Bacillati > Actinomycetota > Actinomycetes > Propionibacteriales > Propionibacteriaceae > Luteococcus > Luteococcus sp. The sequence goes on from NZ_JBHWOO010000266.1 coordinate 1,579, forward strand.
GGCTTCGTCACGAAGGGCATGAAGCGGTCGAAGAAGTCCCAGGCAAGCAGGTCGTCATCATCCAGACGGTAGGTCGCGAAGACCTCATTGCGTGATCCCAGTACGTCACGCCCGTGGTCGCGCGGCCACAGTGGGCCCAAGCCCTCGCGCTTCTCATCGATGACCAGCCACGGATTGTCTGCGGCGAGGTCCTTCAGCTGGTCCTTGAACCGGACGGGCATGGTGTCGCTGAGGGACACGATGTGACGCAGGTCATGGGTCTCGGCCGCATGACGCAGCATCGGCACGGAATGGTCGCAGAACAGGTCAAGCCGGGGCTGCAAGCGCTCGTCAGAGAAGAGGTAGGACCGATAGCTGTCCACATCCTTCAACGAACTGCCGTTGGAGGCCAACCAGGCCGGGGAGTTGGGGTTCACCAGCGAGAAGCGGGTGTGGCCCACGACCAAAGCAGTCATGTGGACGACCTTCCATTGAGTGGGGGTGGAACTGCACGGATCAACAGGACTTCGGGCCCCCACACCATTGACGCGTGTTTCGAGGCCCGAGTTCTGCTCGGATGAATATCATATTGTTCACGGAGCTTCGTGGACCCCCAACGAGATCCGATCCAGGGATTCACCTCACAGGGCCGCCCCGATGGGGATGCCAATCCGAGTCCCGCGTCCCCCGAATGCATTGGTAGGTGCTGAGCAATGCCCGTTGGATCCCGCCGCTCCTCTAAGAGTGCCTTGTTGGCGCTCCTGGGGGCTTTCATCGCAGGAGTCGGCCTGGTTCTCTGGCAGTGGGCCCCCGCTCCTGTGGCGCCTCTCCTGGTGGCCTCTGGTCTCCTGCTCACCATCGCCGGGATCACCCGTCAGCTCGACCGCACCAGTGGTCATGTTCGGCGCATCGCCTCCAGTCAGCGCACGGCTGACGAGAAGGCCGCCCGAAAGCTCGCCGACATCGCCGGCACCGTTGGTCGTTCCGCCCCAGTCGTGCGCAGCATCGCCGCGGACAGTGTGAAGCTCCGCCAGCAGGTCGGTCAGCTCCAGACGGTAGTTGCCGAGACCCCCCAAGGGATCGAACAGGTCGCTGAACAGTTCCGGGCCTCCGTGACCGAACGTGTCGTGATCAAGGTGAGGGACACCGCCTTGGCTGCCGACGCCCCCCGGGACCTTGAGCCCGCCGTTGTGGAGGCCGCCCAGCTCGGGCGCCAGCTCAGTGACGACCACCGCGAGGTCACGGTGGAACTCGACGCCCGACTCCGCCCCGACACCGATGCCCAAGCGGTCGTGGCCGTGGCCAAGAACGGCCAGGCCGTCGAGTTCGACATTGCCGGCGCTCGCAAGGCGACGCTGGAATTCAGTCTGGAGCAGACCGGTGACGAAACTCCCAAGGCCGGACTGGTGTGGGCGCGGGTGTATGCCGCGGACGGAAGCGAGATCAACCACCCGGTGTTGCGCTCTGTTTCCGAGCAGTACGGCACTTTCCAGTACGTGGGCACCAACAAGGGCACCGTGCAGCGACTCCACCTCGACCTTCCTGGAACGGGCGCCCGGCTCGAGCTCGGGCTCGTCCCCTGGGCGGCGGAGCTCACTGCTCGCAACCTCGTCAAGATCCGCCTGGTGCGGACCGCACCCGGTTGGGAGTCGGTCCGCCGCATGAGGGACCTGCGGGTTGCCACCATCCTCGACGAGTTCTCCCACAACTCCTTCCGTCACGAGTTCACGCCTGTCGTGCTGACTCCTCAGGGATGGCGTGCAGAGATGGAGGCCAACAGCCCTGACTTGTTCTTCTGTGAATCGGCCTGGAGCGGCGCCGACTCCGACGCTCGTCCGTGGAAGGGGCGCATCTACACCTCGACGAACTTCACCAGTGAATCGCGCACGGTCCTGTTCGAGATCTTGGACTATTGCAAGGAACATGGCATTCCGACGGTCTTCTGGAACAAGGAAGATCCGTCACACTTCGACGACAAGGTGCACAACTTCGTCGACACCGCCGTCCGCTTCGACCACGTCTTCACGACCGATTCGCGCAGCGTCGAGCGCTACAAGGTCGAGTACGGGCACCCCAGCGTGCAGGTCCTGCCCTTCGCGGTCCAGCCGCGACTGTTCAACCCCATCGAGATGATTATGCGGAGCCAGGACGTGGTCTTCGCCGGTGCTTGGTATGCCAACCACAAGCAGCGAAGCCTCGACATGCACGCCATGTTCCAGGCTGTGCTCGACGCAGACCGCAACCTCAAGGTCTATGACCGCTTCTTCGGTGGAACCGACGCGCTGCATGCCTTCCCCACGCAGTACACCCAGTACCTCAACCCGCCCGTCCACCACAGCGAGATGGCCCAGGTGTACAAGGAATCGGTCATCGGGATGACCATCAACACCGAGCAGGACTCCCCGACGATGTTCGCCCGCCGCATCTTCGAACTGATGGCCTGCAACACCTATGTCGTGTCCAACCACAGCGCGGGGGTTGAGGCCTTCTTCGGCGACACCGTTCCCTTCCTCGACCAGAACCCGAAAGCCTTGGCGCAACTCACGGCCGACGACATCGACCGAGTCCGTGAGCGGAACCTCACGAAGGTGCTGGCCGAGCACACCTACCGCAACCGGATGCGCACCATCCTGGAGACGGCAGGCGTGCACTTCGACGACTCGGAGGATGACATCGCCAGCATGGTGACCGTCTCCACCGTGGCCGAGGCCGTCGTGGCCGCCGACTGGTTGGCAGCGCAGCCCGTCCGGGGGCGGAAGGTGCTGCTCGTCTCACGCGAGGCCCACCCCGTCGACTCCACACAGATCTTCAAGCGGTGCAACGGCGGACAGGTGGTCGTCGCCGATGAACGCCTCCTCACCGCGGGCTCGATCGATCCCAACGAGCTGTTCGCCGGTGCGGCATGGGTGGTGTGGCAGGACCCCGACGATCCGGTTGACACAGCATCCCTCGACAGGATGCACCTACACGCCAGTTACGTGGACGTGCCCGTGCGACTGGGGTCGCCCGAAGTGCGCTACTCGATGGCGCTGTCCGAGATCGCGGCAGGAAGCCTCCTGCCGTCCCACCGGATCCCCGTCCTGCTGTCCGAGGTCGCCCGTGGTGGCCAGTCGCTCGTCTACACGGTCTGAGGTGCCTGATGAACCACGAACTCACCGTCATCGTCCCCTGCTGGAATGCCGCCGAGAAGCTCGCGCCCTGTCTCGCCTCCCTCGACAGTCTCCATGCTTCCGTCGACCTCGAGGTGGTGTTCGTCGATGATGCCTCCACCGATGCCACCCCCGATGCTCTGGAGGCCTACTGCCGACGTCGGCCATGGGCGCGACTCGAACGCTTCTCGATGAACACCGGCGGCCCCTCGACTCCTCGCAACCGCGGCATCGAGGGAGCGACCGGCACCTATGTCTTTTTCCTCGACATCGACGACGAGGTCCTGACCGAGGGAGTCCTGGCTTCACTGGCGGTCGCCCGGGAGACCGGTGCCGACGTGGTGCGGGCCCCTCTGGTGCGCGTCGACGCCCGCGGTGAGCTACTCCTCAACACCCTGCCTGCTTGGGATTCCAGCCTGACCAGGCGGGAGCGGATCGAGATGATCGTCGCCCGCCAGAGCACCACGGTCTGCGGCCTCATCCGTCACTCCTTGCTCGTCGACCATGAGATCCGCTGGGAGTCGCGCTACCGGATGGGTGAGGACACCCTGTTCTGGTTCGACGTCTACAGCCACGCCGACACCATCGAGTACAGCGACGTTGCCGACCTGCGCTACATCACCAATTCGGCCAACAAGGTGAAGTCCAGCACGCAGCAGTACCAGGCCCGCGAACTGGCCGATCACCTCGGTGTGTGGCGGGGCGCCCAGGAGCGGCTTGCCCGCGTCGGCCTGGACTACTTCGCTCTCCGTGGCCAGGTGGCCCTGCAGTCAGTCTTCGTGGCGATGCGTCGCTACAACCAGGGTGGCTTCACCCGCGACGAGTTCGACCAGCTCCGCGACTTCCTGCGCCGCCACGAGAAGACGGTGCGAGCTTTCCGGTTCAACGCTCGCAACAAGGCGCTGGCGAGCCAGATCTTGGACGATGACTACTTCGGCTTCCTCGAGGGAATCAAACTGCGCCTGCTGGTGGCCGGAATGGACCTCAAGTTCATCGCCCCTGCACTGTCAGCGCTGCGGGACAAGTTCCAGGTGCAGGTCGACCAGTGGGACGGCCACGACGAGCACGACGAGGAGCGCAGCCGACGCCTGCTCGATTGGGCCGACATCATCCACGCCGAATGGATGCTGGGCAATGCCGTTTGGTACTCCCAGAACCGGCGACCGCACCAGAAGTTGGTCATCCGCCTGCACCGGTTCGAGCTGACCCGTGACTTCGGGGACCGGCTGGAGCGGGACGCGGTCGACCGCATCGTGTGCGTGTCGGTGCCGACACTCCAGGACGCCTTGGGGCGCTTCGGCTTCGACCGCTCGAACATGCGCGTCCTGCCCAACCTCGTGGACGTTGACAACTACCGAACCTGCGATGACCCGGAGAAGGTGTTCAACCTCGCCCTAGTGGGATCGGTGGGCGCCAACAAGGGGTACCACCGAGCCTTGGAGCTCTTGGCAGAGCTCCATCAACTGGACGTGCGCTACAACCTCACTGTCTACGGGAAGCTGCCCTCGGAGCTGCCGTGGCTGATGCGCGACGACAAGGAACGTGCCTACTTCGAAACCTGCAGCCGCTTCGTCGCTGAACGGGGACTGGAGTCGGCCGTCCATTTCGCCGGCTGGACAGACACGAGCACGGCCTTGGCCGACAAGGGCTTCGTGCTGTCGACCTCGGACTTCGAGAGCTTCCACGTCGCCCCGGCAGAGGCCTTCGCCTGCGGCAACATCGGCCTCTTCCTTCCTTGGCGGGGCGTTGAGTACATCCACCCGAACAAGTACATCTGCCGTGATGTGGCGCAGATGCGTGACCGCATCCTCGCTCTTCGGGACTTGGACACGTTCACCGCCGAGGCCCAGGAGGGCGTGGCCTTCGTCCGCGAGAACTTTTCGTTGGAGCGCTTCGTGGCCGACTACACCGAGCTCATCCACGGCCTCATCGACGAACGGGTCGGCTGACCGTCAGGCCACGGAACACAACTGGTCCCGACCGGCGCAGGTCGGGACCAGTTGTGTCCTGAGGGAGGGTCAACCATCGACGACCGCCCGAGCCAGGCTCGGCAGCACAGCGCTTGCGTCGCAAGAGCGGGCGATGACCTGGTCCTCATCACGACGAAGGCCACGTCGACTCAGGATCGACTCGGCCAGTTCCGCAGGCGAGGCGGCGAGCCACTCCCTCGGGTACAACAGGTCGGCCCCCGGCCACTCCAGGCAGGCCGGCAGGGCGCCGGAGGCGGCACCGTCGGCGATGGTGAAGTGGAAGGACTCGAAGTCCGAGGTGGACAGGGCGACGCCGACCTTGCGGAACCACTCAGACATGTCGTCGCCGTGGGGATCGAAGACCACACACCCGGGGTACTGCTCGTTGAGGCGCTCGATGCGTTCGTACACGGCGCCGTAGAAGGCCATCTCGTCGGGTCGGCTGGCCATCCAGGGGTAATCGGACGGCTGCTTGCCCTTGACGAACAACCGGTACCGGTTGTTGCGGGCCAACAGTTCGGTGAGAACGTCGATGGCTCGGTCCAGCCGCTTGCTGCGGGGGACGATGCCCACCAGCCCGAGATTGAACTCGGCACCGACGTGCTTCTGCAACTGCAGCCCGGCCACGTCGACGGCGTTTGGCACCACACGGCACCTGTCAGCTGGCAGGCCGTGGCTGGTGATCGCCGCCTGTTGGATCAGCGGCGCCACGAAGACGTACTGGTCGACTGCCGCATGCTTGATCGACGCCAGGTAAGGACGGAAGAGCTCCTGCGAATGGACCCGTACGACAAGCCGCTGGTCAGTGCCGACGTGCTGTGAATACCACACCGCATTACCCAGGCCCCATTCACAGAAGACGACCTCGGCCTGGCGCAGCAGTTCAATGGAGAGGTCCTCGTCGTGCTGACTGTGGTCTGCCCACTGGTCCACCAACACACGGTGCCCGTCCGCCTCCAACTGGCTCATCAGGCCGCTTGCGAACTTCAGGTCATGGCCTGCAACCAGCACGGTGCGAGCAGGAAGCGTGCCCTTGTCGTTGCCCATGACCATGTCCGGGGCGGTGGAGGGAATGACAGGTGACGGAAGCGTCAGCTCCACGCCCTCGTCACAGGGTTCCTCCAGTGCCGCCTTGACCGAGCCGACGCGCGCCACCACCTCCTGGCGCACCAGGCCCTCGTGGGAACCGTTCGTGTGCCTGGGCCGGGCGAGCGGAGTCCCGGGGCGCACCTCTTCACCAGCCGCGACGACGATGCGTCGCCAGATCCCGTAATGGGTGGCGCTGAGCAAGTCCTCGAAGTAGGTGCGGGAGGGGACTTCCCTGACGAGTCCGCACCAGCGGGCGCGCACATCGGTCACCGCAGAGGCAGGTCGGACGACAATGCCCGATCCAGAAAGAGCATCCCCGGCAGTCTCGACGTCATCGACGAAGACTTCACGCGGACGAACTGATTGGCCTGCCACGGCCGCGAGGAGCTCGGGCGACGGCTCGACCAAATGCAGTGAGTAGTCGTCCCGGACAGGTGCTTCCACGCAGAGGCCGATCGTGCGCAGCAAGATGGTCATCTCGGTGTCAACGGTGTGAGAACGAAGGACGGCTCGCATCTGGCGCCATGCCTCCGCCAGTCGAGCCTGTGGAGCGTGGGCCAAGCCCACCAGGAGCGTCCGGCGGCCCAACTCGTCCACGGGTATCGGAATGGCGTCGCCGAAGGTCTCGGAGACACCCCTGCCCGGACCCGAGACCACCACACCACCACACGCGGCGATCTCCACGACCCGTCGCGAGTACATGCTGGGGGAGTCGGTCACCGAGTTCACGTTCAGGTGTGCCAGATGGACCTTGTAGGAGTCGATCACCTGCTCATAGGGGAGGGCGCCCACACTGTGCCGGGCAAGGTCAGCCGGGAAGTGGTAGGTCGATTCCGGCAGCGCCGCCTGTCGGTCATAGATCGTCAAGCCCAGCGGTGCAGCTGCCTCCAGCAGGCGGCGCAGCTCCATTGACCGCTGTGGGTAGCGGTCACCGTAGTAGGTGCCTGCGTAGGCGATCGTAGGGTTCGGCGACATTGCCGGCGGCAACGGATTGTGGATTGCCGGTTGCGCGTGGAAGGACATCGTCGACACCGTCCGGCTCACTGCATCCGGAGTGGCCAAGTAGTCAGGGATGCGGTTGGCGTCCGTGGTGAAGACGTGGTCGCACATGGCCGCAGTACTGCGGAACCTGTCGAAGTGGACAGGATCCTCCTTGTTCCAGAAGACCGTCGGAATGCCCTGGCTACGACAGGCCGAGAGGAGTTCTTCGATGTCGCGGTGCTCATCGGGGCCGTAGTCGCCGATGGCTCGCCGCCATTGCCCGTCAGTTCCTGACCATGCCGACTCGACCAGGACGAGGTCCAGCTGCCCTTCGTCGACCTGGCGGCGCCAGCCGTTGCGGTCGAGGGGGAAGAGCCTCACGGACGGTGCCAGCGTACGGGTGGTGAACTCATCAGCGATGAGGCCGATGCGCAGCTCGCCCAGCGACATGGGCTCCATCCGATCACGAACGCTCGCTACTCGTTCCACCGCCAACCTGTGGGCACTGGCTATGGTGGCGCCGACATGCTTCCACTGACGCTCGTCCAGCGTCCACAGCCGTGCCCGTCGGCCGAGGTCCTGGCGCAGGTTGGCGTCCTCCACGAGGCGCTGGAGGCTGTCGGCCAGCGCGTCCGCGTCGCCGGCGCGGAAGAGCAGCGCCCGGTCCTGCCCGGGGCCGGCCAGGTCCTGGTGCGGGGCGACGTCGGAGAGCACCACGGCCTTCATGCACGAGAAGGCCTCCAGCGGCTTCAGCGGCGAGACCATCTGAGTCACGGCCAGCGAGTGGCGGGGCATCGGCATGATGTCGAAGGTGCTCATCAGGCGGGGCATCTGGTCCTGCGGCAGCCTTCCGAGGAAGGTGACGGTGTCGAGCGAGAGCTCGTCGCGTTGCGCCTTGAGCGCTTCCGTGACCGAGCCGGAGCCAGCGATCACTACCTGGTGCTCGATGCCGCGCTCGCGCAGGATGGCCGAGGCGGACAGCAGCGTGTCGAGGCCCTCGTAGCCCACCATGCTTCCGGCGAACCCGATGACCGGCACATCAGTGCGGATCTTCTTGGCCTGGGCGAAGTCGGTGTCGCGGGGGAGGGGGAGGAAGACCTCGGGGTTGACCGCGTTGGGGGCCACGGTAATCCGGTCTGCCGGGACACCTCGCCGCACCAAGTTCTCGCGCACCTGTTTGGTGATGACCAGGACCTGGTCAGCCTCTCTACAGACCAAGAGCTCCATGGCAGCCTGCAGGCCGAACTGCTCACTTCCGTCGAACCCCGACTTCGCCGCAGCTGCAGACAGCTCCCAGAAACCCCGGACTTCATAGACGAAAGGGACCCCAACCCGTCTGGCGCAGATGAGAGCGGGCAAGGCCGTGCGGAAATTCGATGCTGCCTGAATGAGTGAAGGTCGCAGTCGTCGTGCCTCACGTGTGAACGCGTCGGCAGCCTCCACGATGTAGTGGTCGATCGGAGCCTCGGAAAGAGAGGAACCCGGGATGTGGACATAGGGGATCTCGTCCACCAGGCATTCAGTGCGTACAGCCTCTGGACACGGAACGTCCGTCGTCGTGTCCCACGGGTAGCCTGCACGGGCCACCACCTCCAGGTCCACACCGCAGCTGGCCACCCCCTGGGCAACGCCCCGGGTCCGCGTCGAGTACCCGTTCGAGTTGAAAGCAGGCGTCGAGTGGACGCAATACATGACACGGTCCGGCTCGGGAAGGAAAGCGCAACCGGGTGAGCGGGGTGGCACTGTGACCACGCCTGCAGCCAGTCTCTGCTCGCCCTTGATGCGTCGTGCCAGACGCCGTCCCGAATCCACCATGCCCGCAACGAGTTCCGGGTGACGATCAACCAGATCGGCAGGCTCCTCGATCATGCCGTGTTGGAACCACATGAGGCTGAGCAGGGAGAACAGGGAGCCGGAGGTTGGGTCCTCCGCGAACCCAGCAGCGAGGTCTTCCAAAGTGCGTTGGGTCGCGGAGGGCAGCTGCGGGGCAACCACCACTTCGGCATCGGCAGGGGCCACGTCGAAGGAAGCGGGGGAACGGCGTCGAAGAACCTGTGCCTTCAGGGCCTGCGCCGGGGCGAGCACTGCTTTGCCGACGGCCAGGCTGCGTGACCCACGTACGTGAGCCAGGTCGTCCTTGAGGCGTTGGCACTCTTTCTTGTAGGCCTCCAACTTGGAACGATCCTCACCCCACTTCCTCCGGATGGACGCGGTCTCATCGGCCAAGGGTTTGGCCTCGGCCAGCTCGCGGTGCAGCTGCTCAATCACTCGGTGCTGCGCTGCACTCTCCTTGCGGAGCCGCTCGAACTCATCGCGGAATGTGGCTGGATCCGCAGCAATCGCCTGCGTGAGGAGCCGGTCCATCTCAACCGTGGATCGGGCTTCGTCATCGTGGGTCACAGCCCGCCGCCTCTCGTTGTCCTGTGAAGTCATCTCACGTCAGCAGGAGATGAGACTTTTTGGCAGCCCGCTGACCTGCCGTTCGGCCCCCAAGAAGTGGTCGTCGTCCACATTCCACGAGTGCCCACCGGCAGAGCCCTGGCGCATCTGCACGAAGTTGAAGGGGTCGGTCGCGACGATCGTCCCGCCGGCCTCGCGCACTGCGCGCAGGAAGCCGGTGTCCTCGCTGCGGTTCAGGGCCGGGAAGCCCACCTCGCGGAAGACCTCCCGCGTGCCGGTGATGGTCGGGCCGGCGACGAAGTCGGTGCGGCGCCAGGCCATGCCGGGCGAGGCCAGGACGGTCAGGTCGCGCTGGGCCAGGTGCACCCAGCGCTCATACTTGCCCACCACCTCGGCGCCGGTGATGCGCTGCGCCGCCAGCAGGTCGGCCAGGTAGTGCGGCAGGTAGAGGTCGTCGTCGTCCATCTTGGAGACGACCGGGGCATCGGCCCGCTCCACCAGCGCGTTGAGCACCTCGCCGAGACTCCACTGCTCGGGGCAGGGCACCGCCTGCACGTCGAGCCCCAGGTCGCGGCAGCGGCCCATCAGTTCGGGTGACGGCTCGAAGTCGTGCGTGCCGAGCAGCACCTGCACGTCGACGTCCACCTGCTGCGCGATCTGGCCGAGGGCGTGGTCGAGCTGGTGGGGCCGCTTGGTGGCCAGCACCACGCTCACCTGGCGATTGGTGCCCACCACGCCCGGCAGGCCGGTGGCGCGCAGCACCTCGTCCACCCGGTGCGAGTAGGTGTGCCCGGCCCACAGCCGGCGCTGCCCGCGATGCACCACGCGGGCGGCATGGTCGGGCTCGTCCACGACCAGGCGCAGCTCCCGCACCGCCTCCTCGGTGGAGCCGACCTGCGCCACGCCGTCGCCCAGGAAGTGCTCGATCGCCGGGGTCGGGGTGGTGACCACTGGGGTGCCGCAGGCGGTGATCTCCAGCAGCCGCCGGGCGAACATCGTCTGGGAATCGGTGACCGTGTTGACGTTCAGGAAGGCCTTGTAGGCGCGGTAGGCCGAGAGCATCTGGTCATAGGACAGGCTGCCGACCACGTGCGAGGCATAGGGCTCGGGGAACTGGTAACGCTCGTCGCCGCCCAGGAAGCGGGAGAAGACCTCGAAGCGGCAGTCACCCTGCGGCCCGCCGTGCTCGGCCTCGACGGCCAGCGCCGCGTCGAAGAGCAGCCGCATCTGCTCGCGACGCTCCGGGTACTTGTGCGCGAACCAGGTGCCCGCAAAGGCGATCCCGCGCTCGTGCGCCCCGTCCTGGCGGCGCAGCGGATTGGTCACCCGCTCCTGCACTGCAAAGGGCAGCACCGCCACCCGGTCGTGGCCCAGCGCCTCGCGGTAGCGGGGCAGGCAGGCCTCGTCGGTGGTGAAGACGTGGTCGAAGAGGCGGGCACTGCCGAGGAAGTCCTCGAAGTGGGTGGGGTCCTCCTTGTTCCAGAAGACCGTCGGGATGCCGCGCTCCCGGCAGGCCGCCACCAGCGCCCGCAGCTCGTCCGACGGCGCCTTGCTGCCGGTGAGCTGGTACTGCCAGGTGTCGTGGTTGCCGTGCCAGGCGCTCTCCACGAAGAGCAGGTCGATCTGGTCGACCTGCTCGCGCCAGGTGGACGGCTTCAGCACGACGCTGCGCCACTCATAGGCGAAGGCGGCGCGGGTGAAGTCGTCGGCGATCGTGCCCACCCGAAGATCGCGCCGCGGCTCGGCCTCCGGCCAGACGAAGGGCCGCACGTCGAGCCCCGACTCGTCGGAGAACAGGCGACTCTCGAAGCGCACGCCCACGCTGCCGCGACGCTTGCGGCGACGATGCTCCCGCAACTGGTCGAATCCGCCGGCACGCAGGTGCCACAGCGCCCGACGCAGGTCGTCGACCATCTGCTGGATGCTCACTGCGTGGCCTCCAGCGAGGCCACCAGGAAACCGTCACGGGCCTGCGAGAGCACCCGGTCGGCGATCTCGAACTCCTTCGAGGCGGTCTTCCACGCCCACCAGCGGTAGGTGCGGGCCACCGTCCTCGCATCGCCGTCGGCAATCAGCTCACCCATGTGCAGCCAGATCGCCCGGGTGCACATCGTCTCGATGGTCTGGGCGGCGTGCGAGACCAGGAAGATGGTGCCCGCGCGCTCCCGGATTCTCTCGATGGTCTCCTCCGAGCGCTTCGCGAAGGCCGCATCACCAGTGCCCAGCGCCTCGTCGATCAGCAGGATCTCGGGTTCGGCGGCCGCGGCGATGGCGAAGGTGAGCCGGGCGCTCATGCCCGACGAGTAGGTGCTCATCGGACGGTCGATGGCGGTGCCGATCCCGGCCAGTTCCACCACCTCGGGCATCAGCTCGGCCGCCCTCTCGGGCGAATGGCCGAGCGCCAGCAGTCCCAGGGTGACATTGCGACGGCCGCTCAGCTGGTTCACCAGCGCCGCCTGCACGCCCAGCAGCACCGGTGTCGCCGTCGCACTCACCTGGCCCGAATGGGGCGTCTGCAGGCCGGCGACCACCCGCAGCAGCGTGCTCTTGCCCGAGCCGTTCGCGCCCAGGATGCCCAGGTGCTCACCCTCGTGCACGGTGAAGGAGACACCCTTCAGCGCCTCCACCACCTCGGTGCGACGGCTGGGCAGCACCAGCTCCGACATCCGCCCCAGGCCGCGGCGCTGCGTCGCCCGGCCCATCTCGGAGCGGTAGCGCACCACGACGTCCTCCACCACCACCGACGGGTGGCCCAGCTCCGGCTCACTCGGGACGGCCATAGGACACCTCCCCGCGCCAGAACCAGACGAAGCCCAGCACCAGCACGCCCACGGCCCAGGCCGAAAGCTCCAGCCAGTGGCTGGCCGCCGGCACCTGGTCGAACAGCAGCAGCTGTCGGTAGCCGTCCACCAGCAGGAAGAGCGGATTGTGCCGGATGATCCGCGCCAGCCACGGAATGGCGTCATAGCGGTCGATGGAGAACATGATCGCCGAGCCGTAGAGCAGGAAGCGGAAGAAGACCGGGATCACCTTCTTGAAGTCCGGCACCATCGAACACAGCCGGGCGGCGGCGAAGACCAGCCCGGCATTGAAGAGCACCTGCAGCGCATAGAGGGCGGGGAAGAGCAGCACCGCCGCACCGGGCAGCCCGACGAAGGGGATGGTCAGCAGCGCCATCACCACGATCGAGGGCACCGACTCGATCATGTTGCGCACCAGCGAGGCCAGCGGCAGCGCGGCCCGCGGGAAACTGAAGGCCCGCATCAGCCCACGGTTGGCGGCCATCACGCTGGCCGCCGAGGTGACGTCGCGGCTGGTGATGCCGAACATGAAGATGCCGATCACCAGATAGGCAGGAAAGTTCGGGATGTTCGAGGCGAAGAGGAAGCCGAAGATCACCATGTAGATCGCGGCATCCAACAGCGGGTTCAGCACCAGCCACAGGTTGCCCAGCAACAGGCCCCGGTTCTGCGTCACCGCCAGGCTCCACGCCCGCTCGCCGATGAAGTGACGACTCTCCCACAACTGCTGCAGGTAGACGCCCAAGGGGGGCCTGCCGCTGACGGGACGAAGCGGCCGGGGCTCGGCGCTGCGGCGTGGGGGGATCCGCGGTGCCGGCCCTGCATCGGCCGCTGAGCGCAGGGGGGTGCTCATCGATTGCCTTCCAGGGTTCGGTACAGGCGATCGTAGACCTCCGCCGCGTGCTGCCAGGTGCGGCGCGCGGCCCAGGCCCTCGCCTTTGCGACGTGCTCCTGCGTGGCCTGCGGATCGTCCAGCAGGCCGGCGACGGCCCCAGCCAGCGCAGCCGCATCCCCGGCCGGCACCAGCGGCAGGCCGCTCGGCTCCAGCAGCTCCCGCAGCGCCGGCAGATCACTGGTCACCACAGCGCGGCCCAGCGCCATCGCCTCCACCGGCTTCATCGGCGTCACCACCCGGCACACTGGCGTGTCCATCCGCGGCACCGCCACCACGTCGAGCGCCTCCACCCAGGACAGCGCCTCCTCGCGCCCCACCCGTCCGGGAAAGACACAGACATCGGCGATGCCCAGCTCACGCGCCCGCTGCTGCAGCGCCGGACGCTCGGTGCCGTCACCCACCAAGGCACAGCGCACGTCGCGGCCCTCGCCGCGCAGCAGCGCCACCGCCTCCAGCGTGGTGCCGAAACCCTCATAGCCCACCAGCGAACTCACCGCACCGATCCACGACGCGTCCGGCTCGATGCCCAGCCGCTCCCGGGCCTCGCGCCGACTCGTGCTGCGCTGCAGCAGGTGCTCGTCGACGGCATTGGGCACCACGCTGATCCGATCCGCCGGCACGCCGCGACCCACCAGGTCTGCCTTCTGCACCTTTGAGAGCACCACCACCGCGTCGGCCGCCAGCGCACAGGCGGTCTCGCGGTCGCGCTGCAGCCGCAGGAAGTCACTGTGCTCGGCCCGCTCCCGCACCTGCTCGGGACGCTTCGAGAGCCAGGTGAGCTCCAGCTGCCCGCGCATCTCGTAGATCCACGGCAACCCGAAACGCCTCGCCACCGCCTCGGTGACCAGGCCATTGGTGTAGTCCGTGGTGGTGTGCAGCACCGCCGGGCGCGAGCGCTCCACCAGCCGGGCCAGCCGACGGGCCTGCTCCGCCAGGCGCTGCGGGGTGGCCGCCGGCATCTGCCACGGCACCAGGCGGTGCACCAGCACACCGTCGACCAGCTCGCGGCGCGGCGCTCCCAGACGGCCGATCGTCACCGGATAGCCGAGCCGGGTGACCGCCTCCACCCGCCAGCCCGCCCGCTGCTGGGCCTGCATGATCGCCTGGCTGCGCAGCGTCGAACCCGAGCGGGTGTGCGGCAGTGAGTTGGTGAGCACGTGCAGCACCCGTCGCTGGTCGGGCCGCCAGCCAGGCCGCGGGCCCCGCGCCGGGGGAGCCAGGTGCCCCGGCTGCAGCGCATCCAGGGTGCCCTGGATCCGTCGCCCCAGCCGCGTCGACGGACCCGCCTCGGCCAGCGCGGCGTGGAGGTCACCGGCCTGCAGCTCACGCCGGGCCCGGTCATCGGGGCCCACCAGGCGCTTCGGCACCAGGTCGTGGTGCCCGTGCGCCAGGGCAGCCGCCGCCGCAAAGCGGTCCAGCGGGCCGGTGCCGGGGGAGTGCTCGGCCCAGGCGGCAACCGTGCGCTGCAGCTCGTCGGGACGGTCGGCCAGGTGCGCCGCCACCACCTGCCAGGCCCGCGGACCCCGCCCGGTGCGCACCCGCCGGGCCAGACCGGTGCGACGGGCCAGCTGCACGAAGAAGGTGGCACTGTCGCCGTCCAGGTGCGATGCGATGGTGCCGAGGGTGAGCGCCGCATCCTGCAGCAACGGGCCCAGCCTGTGGGTACCCCGGGACCCTGCGTGCTGCCCGTGCTGGTCAGCGGCCAGTTCCAGCGCCTGCAGCATCGTCGCGGCGCCGCGCTCGGGCGTCGCCCACTGCTCCACCCAGCGACGGCCACCCTCGCCCACCCGCAGGCGCGACGGATCGCTCGCCAGCCCCTGCCACAGCGCCGCCAGCGCCTCGGCATCGTCGGGGGCCGTGACGTCACCGGCACCGGACTCGACGACGATCCGGGCCGCCTCACCCGTCACGCTCGCCGAGACGTGACGGCCACTGGCCAGCGCCTCGTACAGCTTGGAAGGCACGGTCAGCTCCATGCCGCTCCAGCCGCGCAACATCACCAGCACCGAATCGGCCCACGCATAGTGCTCGGCCACGCCGGCGCCGGGCACCCGCTCGACGAAGTCGACCGGAGCCCCCAAACGCTCGGCCAGGTGGCGCAGTGGCACCTCGTGCACGCCGCTTCCCACCAGCCGCAGCCGCACCGAAACCCCTGCC
>NZ_JBHWOO010000267.1:0-6255 GCF_043424415.1 Luteococcus sp.
GACGAAGACACCGGCCATCACGGTCCCGACCGGACGGCGGCGCAGGAGCAGGATCGCCCAGGCCACGGCGCAGGCCAGCAGGAAGGGCCAGGCCACCGGGACAAGGCGGTTCGCCAGGTCCCCGTCGTGGCTGAGGACCCCGATGATCGAGAAGACCACCACGAGCACCATGTCGATCGCCAGCGCAACTTGCTTCGTCATGGGCCCACCCTATCGAGCACCCATCCACAAACCACCGTGAGAAGTGCCGATGGTGCAGCATCTGCACCATCGCCCGCCCACAGTGAGGTTTGTGGACGAGGGGCCGGATACTGTCGCAGGCATGAGCATCATGGGCCTCGAGACCGAGTACGGCGTGGTCGTCACGGGCCTCGCACCCGGCGAGGCGCAGCCCGACCCGATCAGCCTGTCCGAGGCGGTGATCGCGGCGGTGGATGCGGCCGGCACGAGCTTCTCCCTGGCCGACGAGCAGCCCCTGGTCGACGCTCGTGGCACGGTCCTGCCGCGCCACATCGCCCACCCCGACCTGCTCACCGACCAGGTGACGGTCGCCAATCGCCTGCTGGCCAATGGTGGCCGCAGCTATGTGGACCACGCCCACCCCGAATGGTCCGGGCCCGAAGTCACCACCGCCACCGAGGCGCTGGTCTGGGACCGCGCCGGCGACCAGCTGCACACCGCCGCCGCCCGGGCCGCGAGCCAGCGCACCGGCCTGGCGATCCACCTGGTGAAGAACACCACCGACAACAAGGGCCGCAGCTACGGCCGCCACGAGAACCACCTGCTGCCCCGGAGCCTTCCCTTCGAGACCATCGTCGAGCAGTTCCCCGGTTTCCTGGCCAGCCGCGTCGTGGTCAACGGGGCCGGGCGGGTCGGGATCGGGGAGGCGGGGGAGCGGCCCGGCTTCCAGACCAGCCAACGCGCCGACTTCTTCGAACGGCTCGTCGGGCTGGAGACGACCCTGCGTCGCCCGATCATCAACACCCGCGACGAACCCCACGCCGACCGCGCCACCCACCGCCGCCTGCACGTCATCACCGGCGACGCCAACCTCTGCCACGTGGCGACCCTGGTCACGATCGGCTCGGCCTCCCTGGCCCTGCGCGCGATCACGGCCGGAGCCCGCCTGCCCCAGCCCGTCGATCCGGTGGCGGCGATGAGGGCGTGGAGCCACGACCCCAGCTGCACCGTGCGCCAGCCCTGCACCGACGGCACGGCCCGCACCGCCGTCGAGCTGCAGCAGCTGTGGGCCCACGCCACCGAGGAGCACCTCTCCAGCGAGGACGACGCCCTCGTGCAGCGCCACTGGCGGGGCATCCTCGACGACCTGGCCGTCGATCCGATGCGCTGTGCAGACCGGCTCGACTGGGTGGTGAAACTGCGCCTGCTGCAGGGCCTGTGCCAGCGCCACGGATTCGGCTGGGACGATCCGCGGCTGCAGGCCCTCGACCTGCGCTACGCCGACCTGACCGACGGACTGTTCGCCCGGCTGGAGTCCAGCGGTGCGGTCCAGACGATCGTCGACGACGGCGACGTCACCGCTGCGACCACCCGGCCGCCGGTCACCACACGCGCCTGGCTGCGCGGCACCCTGCTGGAACGATTCGGCACCCACGTCGTCGCCGCCAGCTGGGACCGGATCGTCCTGGCCACCCCGCAAGGAGAACGGAGCCTGCAGCTGGTGCAACCCTTCGACGGCACCGCGGCCCAGTGGCACGACCGGATCGCGTCCACCACCACCATCGACGAGCTGACCAGCCTGTTCGACTCGTTAGGCTGGCGGGCATGAGCGAGCAGCAACGCATCCAGCGCCCCGGAAGCAGCGACGGCACCGATCCCGAGACCGGGCAGGTGCAGCAGCAGGGCGAACAGCGCACCGACGACGGTTTCGAGGCGCTGCTCGACGAGATCGACGGCGTGCTGGAGACCAATGCCGCCGAGTACGTGCACGGTTTCGTCCAGAAGGGTGGCCAGTGAGCCCGGCCGCCGGTGGGCTCGACGGCGGCGCAGACCTGGTTCCGGTGGAGGGGAGCCTCGGCCCGGTCGTGGTGATCGGGGCCGGACTGATCGGCGCCTCCATCGGCATGGCGCTGACCGCAGCCGGCGAGCAGGTACACCTGGTGGATGCCAGCAATGTGCACGCCGTCGTGGCCGCCGGCCTGGGCGCTGGTCTGGTGGACTACCCACAGACCGCGACGATCCGGCTGGTGGTCGTCGCCACCCCGCCCAGTGCCGTGGTGCAGGAGGTGCTGGAGGCTCTGGAGCTCTCCCCGCGGGCCGTGGTGACCGACGTCGCCAGCGTGAAGGGGGCCGTGCTGGACAAGCTGCGCGCTTCCGGCGCCGACCTGTCGCGCTATGTCGGCTCGCATCCGATGGCGGGCTCGCAGCACGCCGGGCCGCTGACGGCCAGCGGTGAGCTGTTCGTCGACCGCACCTGGGTGGTCTGCCCGCGGGACGAGAACGACCCGGAGCATGTCGAGGTGGTGCGGCAACTGGCCGGCACCTGCGGCGCCCGCATCGTCGAGATGGCGGCTGACGACCATGACGAGGCCGTGGCCCAGGTGAGCCACGTGCCGCAGCTGATGAGCACGCTGACCGCCGGCAACCTGCGCGAGGTGCCCGAACCCCATCTGCAGCTGGCGGGCCAGGGAATCCGGGACGTGACGAGGATCGCGGGCAGTGATCCGGTGTTGTGGCGCCAGATCATCAGCGCCAATTCCGAGGCGGTGCGGGCCGAGCTGGACGGGATCCGTCGAGACCTGGACGAGCTGTTGAGCATCCTGGACGACCCGCCCCGGCTCGAGGAGTTCATGGCCCGCGGCCGGCAGGGCGCCAGGACCCTGCCGGGCAAGCACGGCGCCCTGCCCGTCGACTGGGAGCAGGTGGTCATCGAGATCCCCGACGCCCCCGGCGCCCTGGCGCGGCTCTTCGCCGACATTGGCGGCGAGGGCATCAACGTCGAGGACCTGGCAATCGAGCACGACAGCGAGCGCAAGGTTGGTTTCCTGGCGGTCGACGTCGCCCCCCGCGAGGCCGCCAGCCTGCGCGAGGCGATGGTCTCGCGCGGCTGGAGCCTGCGGCCCTGAACCCTCAGGCCCTCGGGATCACTCCTGCAGCAGCTTGGGCAGCTGGCGCTTGCGCAGCTCACCCAGCTCAGCCTCCTGGGAGGCGGCGCGCTCGATCAGTTCGTCGAGCTGGGACTGGTCCAGGCGGGGGTCGTGCAGGTCGCGGAGGGCTTCGAAGCCGACGAGCTTGCCGTGGACGGCGAGCATCAGCGCCTCCAGCTCCACGACGTCTGACAGCGGAGAGCGGGCGATGGCGCGCTCATTGGGCTTGAGGCGCGCCGCCTTCTCTCCCAGTCGGGAGCCGGCATCCTTCAGCGTGGAGACGGTGGAGCCGACGCGCTCCATGATCTGTTCGAGGCTCTTCTGGTCCTCGCGGACCTGCTCGGCGATGCGTGCCACGGCGGCGCGCACCTCCGGGTCACCGTGGCCCTCGGCGACGCGGTCGAAGGCATCGACGCCGGCGGCGGACCCGGCGTGGTGGTCCTGCAGGTAGGTGGCGATCAGTTCGGTCATGGGTGGCTCCTCTCATGGGGCCCCGCTGGGCTGACTGCCCGGTTGGGCTGCCCGGCGAGGCCTGTGTGGATGTTGCCGTCGCGACCTGGGGTCGCACCTCCACGCTAACCAGACGGGCCGGGAATCCTTTCCACCACAGGGGGTGGGCTGGCTACGCGCTCAGCGCACTCAGAACCGTGCCGTGGGCTGGTGGGTGGCCGCGACCTCGTCGACGGTGGGCTCACGCAGCACGACGAGCTCGTCGCCGTCGATGCGCAACAGTCCCCGGGCGGCGAAGGCATCCAGCCAGCCCTCCATCGGCCAGCGTCCCCAGCGCTGGTGGAAGCGTCGGGCATTGGTGACGATGCTGGCGAAGTGGTGCAGCGGCGGGCGATGCACCGCATGGGCCTGGTGCAGCACGCGGGCCGGGCTCAGGAAGAAGTGCATCCCGGCATCGCGGCACCGGAAGGCGAAGTCGGTGTCCTCGCCGCCGTAGCCGCGGTAGTCCTCGTCGAAGCCGCCCACCCGCCAGAAGTCACCCGCCGTGATCGCGAAACCGAGCGACCAGAACATGTGCCAGTCCGCGCTGGGTCCGCTTCCAAGACCTTCACGGGACGGGTGGGGGATCGCCACCGATGACGGGTCACTTGGCGGCGCCCAGCCCGGTGGCAGGTAGCAGGGGGAGGCCATCACCAGGCGTCCCGGTCGGCAGTCGGCTGCCAGCGTGGCCACCGTTGTCGGCTCGGCCAGGCAGTCGACGTCGAGGAAGACCAGCACGTCCTCGTCCTGGGCGCGGGCCGCACGGGCGCTGGCATTGCGGCCAGCAGCCAGCGCCAGCCCCTCGGCCTCCAGATGTTGCGTCCGAACACCATCCGGGGGGAACTCCCAGGGCTCGGTGTCCTGGTTCACGAAAGTCACCACGACCTCGTCCCAGCCACGTCCGGCAGCCGCATCACACCCCTGGGTGTGTTGCAGTGAATCCGCTTGTCGCAGCAGGTGTTCGTCTCGATCGTGGGTGAGCACCAGCACGGATGTCGTCGGCATGATTCGAGAGTACATTCACCCTGTGACCCACATTCCCACCAGCGTGCCGAGGCCTCGACGATGAGGATCGGAGTCCTGGCCCACCTGCACCACCCGATTGGCCAGCCCTACCTTGGCGGGCTCGAGGCCCACACGGCCCAGACCTGCGAGGCGCTGGCGCGACGTGGCCACCAGGTGAGCCTCTACGCCAAGCAGGGCAGCCGGTTGGCCGAGCCGTCGGTGCGGGTCGTCGCCATGCTGGAGGAAGGCTTCACCTGGCGCCCCGGCAACCAGGACGACGAGATCATCGTCGACGAGGCCACCCGGCGGGCCTGCGCCGCCGCATCGGCACAGAACGACGTGGTGCTGAACAACTGCCTCAACCCCGTGCCCTATGTCGAGATGGCCGAGACCGCCATGCTCACCGTGCTGCACACCCCGGCGACGCTGGAGCGCGTCAATGCGCTTGTCGAGCGTCCTGGCTGGGCGCCCGGTCCGCGGCATGCCTGGGTGAGCGTCTCGCAATCCAATGCGGTCGGCTGGCGCGAGGTGCTGCCCGAGGTCACGGTCGGGGTGGTGCCCAACGGGATCGACCTGGACCAGTGGCCCTCGGTGCTCGATGTCGATGCCGACGCGCCGCTGGCATGGTCGGCCAGGATCACTCCCGAGAAGGGTCTGCACGTCGCCATCGACGCTGCGATGGCCGCGGGCATGCGGTTGGAGGTAGCCGGCCCGATCAGCAACCAGGGTTACTTCGAGGAGCAGATCCAGCCCCGGATCAGCGTCTCGGAAGGTCGCGTCCGCCATCTCGGCCACTTGCCGCACGACCAGCTGGCCGCCCTGCTGGGACGCAGCTCCGCCTTCTGCTGCACGCCGCTGTGGGAGGAGCCCTTCGGCCTGGCGCCGCTGGAGGCGATGGCCTGCGGCACGCCCGTCGCAGCGCTGGCCCGTGGCGCCGTCCCCGAGCTGGTCGGGCCGGACGGGGGAGCGATGGCCGACGGCGCCGAAGGCCTGCCCGAGGCGATCCGGCGCGCCGTGGGCATGGACCGCGCTGCCGTGCGTCGCCGCGCCGAGCACTTCTCCCAGACGGCCATGGTCGACGACTACCTACGCATCCTGGACGGCCTGCGCGCCTGAGCTCCCGTAGATGCTCGCTTCGCCGAGGCGTGACGAACGGGCATGACGGCACCCATCGACCTGCACCGGGACTCGGAACTCATCAGTTCAATTCCTGCTGAGCAGTTCTCGGCCAGCGAGGTCGACGGCGCATCGGAGAACCAGGAACAGACCCCAAGGACTCGCGGCAGGTGATTGCGGTGTCGGATGGCCGGGATTGCTGCGCAGGGTAACTTCTGGGCATGACGATCAGCCTGGCGAGAATGGACCCAACCGGTGCTGATCGGGACGCCCTGATCGAGTTCCTCACGAGCAATGACTGGCCGTTCCGCGTGCGCTCGTGCGTCGACCGGGAACAGGCGACACGAGCCATTGATGCCGGACGCTATCGAGACGAGGACAGCGACACTTGGTGGATCGAGGAGGACGACGGCCGTCGCATTGGCTTCGTCCGCTTCGAGGACCTGACCAGTTCTCCCATGCTGGACCTTCGCGTGCAGTCTTCGGCACGCGGCCACGGACATGACCTCACGGCCTTGTCACTGGCGACCGAGCACGT
>NZ_JBHWOO010000268.1:0-11158 GCF_043424415.1 Luteococcus sp.
CGTGTCCTGGTCTCGGCGGTCTGGGAACGTGGTGCCCTTGCACGTGCCCAGCAGTGCCCGCAGGTCATCGTCGGTGACGATGGGCACGGGTGCGGGCTTCTCGGTGGGGGTCTTCATCTTCGCCATGGGGTTCGCGTCTAGCTCCCCCTCGTCGATGCACCACTCAGCGAACCGGTACAGGCCGCGGAAGCGGGTTTTGCGGGTGTTCGCGGACTGCCCTTGCTCGTCGAGGTGGGCGAGCCATTCGCGGACGTTGCCGCGGGTGAAGTTGTCGGCGGTGGGTGCCTGCCCGTCGCTGACCAGCCATTCGGAGAAGAATCGGACGCTCTGGCCGTAGAGGCGCAGGGTGCCTGCGGCTCGGCCTTCGGCTCTGAGGGCGCGGGCGAAGCTGGTGGCGAGGTCGTCGAGGGGGATGCTCATGGATGCGACGTTATCAGGAGAATAAGCGCTGTGCTAGATGCACTCTTCCCGGATGGGGCGGTATCTGCCCTAGTCGATGCGCCTTTGACGGCTGGGTTGCACCCGGGGCGGCTCACCGGGCATCTTCGGGTACTCAGGAGGATAAGGCATTTCCCCCTGCCCGGCGGCGGCGTCACGTGCGTACCAGTCCAGAGCCGTCGCCAGACTGGCCGGGGACACGCGGTACAGCGGCTCCCAAGGGTCGCCCACCTGCTCGAAACGGGCGGGCATCGTCGCCACGGTGAACTCGCGGGGGTCGACCTCGGCCACCTCATCCCAGTCCAGGGGTGCAGAAACCAACGCTTCGGGGACGGGCCTGATGGAATAGGCGCTCGACATCAGGCGGTCGCGTGCCATCTGGTTGAAGTCGACGAAGATGCGCTCTCCTCGCTCCTCCTTCCACCAGTCGACCGTGACCAGCTCGGGCATCCGACGGGCCAACTCACGCCCGATGGCGATGGCGGCGTGGCGCGCATCGATGAAGTCGATGGGCTCCACGGAGGCGTAGACATGCAGGCCGCGTCCGCCCGAGGTCTTGCAGAAACTCTCCAGTGCGAGCTCAGCCAGCAGCGCGCGCAGTTCCAGCGCCACCTGCCGTGCTTCGGCGATACCGGTCCCCGGCTGCGGGTCGAGGTCCAGGCGCAACTGGTCCACCAGTTCGGTCTCGGGAGCCGTGACGGGCCAGGCATGGAAACGCAGCGTGCCGAGGTTCACCAGCCACAGCAGGTCTGCCAGGCAAGTGGGCATCACCTGCTGCGCGGTGCGCCCCGAGGGGTAGGTCACCGTCGCCGTCTGCACGTGCTCCGGCATCGAGAAAGGTGCCTTCTTCTGGTAGAAGGCGGCTCCGCGTCCCGCGCGGCTGGTGATGGTGGCACCGGGCTGCACTCCCCCGGGCCACCGCTCCAGGGTCGTCGGCCGGTTCCGCAGGGCTGCGAGCAGACCCTCACCGACGGACTGCACGTAGTTGGCCACGTGGAGCTTGGTGAGCCCCAGCTCGGGGAAATAGGGCTTGTCCGGGCTCGACAGGCGCACGGCGACGCCGTCTGCGTCCAGCTCGATGGCGGTGCTCGGCATGCCGCCAAGACTATCCGGAGGCTCTGGTGTGGCCGGGTACATTCGAGCCATGGCCGATGAGCAGAACGAATCCGTGACCCTTCCCAGCATCGAGCGCATCGTCAAGAGCGATGCCGAATGGCGATCCCAGCTCAACGACCTGGAATACCAGGTGCTGCGCCAGTCGGGCACCGAGCGCCCCTTCACGGGTGAGT
The DNA here is from genome assembly GCF_043424415.1 of Luteococcus sp. Classification (NCBI taxonomy): domain Bacteria; kingdom Bacillati; phylum Actinomycetota; class Actinomycetes; order Propionibacteriales; family Propionibacteriaceae; genus Luteococcus; species Luteococcus sp. The sequence continues at coordinate 1,728 of NZ_JBHWOO010000268.1, forward strand.
ACACCGACACCACCACCGAAGGCGTCTACAGCTGCCGTGGCTGCGGCACTGAACTGTTCCGCAGCACCGAGAAGTTCGGGTCGCACTGCGGCTGGCCGAGCTTCTTCGCTCCCTTGGCCGAGGAGCGGGTCCGTTATCTGCGAGACGAGTCCATCCCCGGACGCCCGCGCGTCGAGGTGCGTTGCGCCGCGTGCGACTCCCATCTTGGCCACGTCTTCGAGGGTGAGGGCTATGACACCCCCACCGACCTGCGCTACTGCATCAACTCGGTCTGCCTGACCCTGGAACCGACCCAGTCCTGATGCTGCCCGGTCCTGAGCCGCTGTCGTTTCAGGACTGGCCCATCACGGAGGCATCGACCGCGTGACGGGCGTCCACCGGCTTGGTGAGCAGGCCCGCGGTACGCATGAACTTCTCCATCGCCACGAAGCGCGACTCGGTGAGCAGTCCGTCGGGCCGCTGCTGGTCTCCATTCCACAGCGGGATGCTGGCCTCGAGGGTGGCGGCCGCAGACTTCTGGGCGGCTGCCGCCTCGAGTCCGGGCACGTGCCGGGTGGAGACCTGGATCGCAGCCGCGGGGTCGTCGACGACGGCCTGGATGCCCTTGACGCTGGCCCGGCAGACCGCCCGCACCATGTCGGGCCGTTCGGCCAGCACGGCGCGGCTGGTGACGATGCTGGTGCTCACCAGGGGGATCTCGTCGCCCAGGCCGATGGCGCGCACCGGCACCCCGGCGCCCTCGAACTGCACCATGTCGTTGTTGGCAAAACCCATGATGGCGTCGACCTTGCCGGTGGCCAGGGCCGCCTGCTGGGTGTAGCCGATCTGCTGGATGGTGACGTCCTTCTCGGTGAGCGAGGCCTGGTGCAGGGCAAGCTGGAGGCCGTACCAGGTCTCGCCGAACTTGCCGGGAACTCCGATGGTGTGGCCCTTGAGCTGCTCGAGGGTGGTGATCGGTGAGTCCTTGGGCACGATCACCACCACCGGGTAGGCGCGGTAGAAACCGGCGACGGTCACCAGGTCCATTCCTTCGCTGTTGGCCTGGAGCACCTCATCGCCGCCGGCGATGGCGAACTGCTCCTGCCCGGAGCTGAGGGCGTTGAACAGCCCCTCGCTGGCACCGTGGTGACGCAGGCTCGCGTCGACGCCCGCCTGGCTGTACAGCCCCTTGGTGGCTGCCCAGTAGAAGGGGGCGAACTGGATGTTGGGGATGTAGGTCAAGCCGATCACGGCCTTCCCGAGCCGCGCTGCCCCCGTGGACGGCGACCCGGACGATGAGGCCGTGGCCGAAGAGGTGGCCTTCTGCACGGCGGTGCCGTTGCAGGCAGTCGTGGCGAGGCAGGCACCGCCCAGGGTGAGCAGGGTTCGGCGGGACAGGCTGGTCATCGGGAGGCCTTTCGCAGGGGGCGGGAGTCCTCGAGGCGCAGGCTGCGCTCGAAGTGGCGGATCAGGGAATAGATCGTCGAGGCGACGGTGCACAGGGCGAACAGGGTGGAGAACATGCCGACGGTGTCCACCTGGTCGCGCTGGACGGTCAGCAGCTGGCCCATGCCGTTGCCGCCCATCACCATCTCCCCGACCACGGCGCCGGTGATGGACAGGGTGAAGCCATTGCGCAGGCCGGCCAGCGCGCTGGGCAGGGCCAGCGGCCCCTCGATGAAGGCCAGCAGGGAGGCTCGGCCTGCGCCGTCCATCCGGGCGGCGTCGACAACCTCCGGGTCGACGTGCCGCAGGCCGAGCAGGGCACTGACCAGGATCGGGAAGAAGACCATCAGGGCGCACAGCAGGACCACCGCGGGCAGGCCATAGCCGATCCAGAGCACCAGCAGCGGTGCCAGGGCAATTGCCGGGATCGCCTGGGTGGCACCCAGGAAGGGATTGACGGCGGCCGAGAACCATCGGGACTCGTGGATGGCGACGGCCAACGGAATCCCCGCCAGCAGCCCCACGGCACAGCCCCCCAATGCCTCTATCAGGGTCAGGCCCAGGGCGCGCCACAACAAGGGGCCGGAGAGGTCGTTGCCCAGCCGCACCAGCACGTCTCCCGGTGCCGGCAGCACGAAGGCGGGCCACCCGGCCCGGCTCACCAGGAGCTGCCACAGACCTACCAGGACCAGGCCCAAGACCACAGGCGCGGTGATCGTGCGCAGGGTGGTGCGGTGTGTGCCCACGTGCGCCTCCCTCGTCGATCCCGCCTGTGCAGTGGCATGACGGGAGGACGCCGAGGGGTCTCGACGGGGCATGCGGCCGCAGCCGCGAGGCGTGTCTCCTCCCATCCAGACTTTCACCGTCGGTTCCGGAATTGCACCGGACAGGCCATCACGGGGATGGTTCGCGGACTGTCACCGCCGGCTCGGACTTGCACCGATCCCGGAACACGCCGTGCGGGGCCATTATAGGACCGGCCCCGCAGGGTGCCTGCCTCAGCAGCAGGCGCAGCCACCTTCGTGGGGAGTACCCCAGCTGGCCAGGATGGTCTCGAGCTCGCGACGGCGGCCGGTGAAGAAGGGCTGTTCCTCGCGCATGTGCTTGCGGGCGTCGGCCGCGCGCAGCTCGCGCATCAGGTCGACGATGCGGTGCAGCTCGGGCGCCTCGAAGGCGAGGATCCACTCGTAGTCGCCCAGGGCGAAGCTGGCGATCGTGTTGGCCCGCACGTCCTTGTACTCGCTGGCCATCATGCCGTGCTCGCGCAGCATGCCGCGACGCTGGTATTCGGGCATCAGGTACCACTCCGAGTCGCGCACGAAGGGGTAGACGCACAGGTAGTCCTCGGCCTTCTCGCCCTGGAGGAAGTTGGGGACATGCGACTTGTTGAACTCGGCCTCACGGTGGATGGCCATCTGGGACCAGACCGGCGCCAGGGTCTGGCCCAGCTCGGTGGCGCGGAAGGCGAGGTAGGCGTCCTGCAGGGTGTCGGAGCTGGGCGCCCACCACCAGACCATCAGGTCGGCCTCGGCGCGGAAACCGGCGATGTCGTAGAAGCCACGGATGGTGAACTCCTTGCCCTCACAGGCCTTCTCCACCGCCGCGATCGCCTCGGCAGCGGCCTCCGGGCGCACCGGGGTGGTGCGCTGGAAGACCGCGATGTTCATGTAGTAGGTGCCGTGGTTGATCGCGTCGAACTTGCTCATGCCTGTGCCTCCTGGCGGATGGTGGGTGCTTCCTCGTGGACCAGCTCGACGATCCGGGTCAGCACGCCCGGGTCGGTGGTGGGCGGGACTCCATGCCCCAGGTTGAAGATGTGGCCGGGGGCCTTGGCCCCGGCACGGATGACCTCGCGGACGCGCTCGGCCAGCACCTCCCAGGGGGCCAGCAGCAGGGCCGGGTCGAGGTTGCCCTGGACAGCCTTGTCCGGGCCGATGCGTCGGCTGGCGACATCCAGGGGCGTGCGCCAGTCGACGCCGACGACATCACTGCCCGCCTCGGCCATCGCGGGCAGCAGCTCGGCCGTGCCGACACCGAAGTGGATGGTGGGCACGCCACCGGTCAGCGAACCGAGGACCTGGCTGCTGTGCGGCAGGACACGTTCGCGGTAGTCGCGCTCGGCCAGGGCGCCGGCCCAGGAGTCGAAGAGCTGCACCGCGCTGGCGCCCGCATCAATCTGCACCTGCAGGAAGGTGCTGGAGATCTGCACGAGGCGACGGCACAGCTCGTCCCACAACTCTGGGTCGCCGGCCATCATCGACTTGGTGCGGGAGTGGTCCTTCGAGGGGCCGCCCTCGACGAGGTAGCTGGCCAGGGTGAAGGGTGCGCCGGCAAAGCCGATCAGCGGCGTGGCGCCGAGCTCGTCGACGATCGAGGTGATCGATTCGGTGACGAAGCCCACCTGGGCCGGATCGAGGCTGCCGATCTGGTCGAGGTCGGCGCGGGTGCGAATGGGATTGGCGACCACCGGGCCGGTGCCCGGGACGATGTCGAGGTCTACCCCCATGGCCTTGAGGGGCAGCACGATGTCGGAGAAGAAGATCGCCGCGTCAACCTGGTGACGACGGACCGGCTGCAAGGTGATCTCGTGGATCATCCCGGGCTCCATGCATGACTGGAGCATGCTGGTGCCCTTGCGCAGTTCACGGTATTCAGGGAGGGATCGGCCAGCCTGACGCATGAACCAGACGGGCAACCGTACGCCCTGTTCGCGTCGAGCGGCAGCAACGAGGTCAGATGCGTGGCTCACCTGCTCGATTCAACCACACCCACGAGTGGACGGCACATCGTCGACGGGCCACAGGCTGAAGGCCTGGTGGGGACGCGGCGAGCCTGTCAGGGCGGCTGGGCGGCAGTGCCTAGGGTCTTGGCCGTGGAACCATCCCGCCTTACCAGCCAGCCGTCCAGCACCTTCGATGCCCTGCTGCGGATCATGGACGGGCTGGACTGGGCCGGTGACATGGATGTCGAGCGCATCCCTGGACCCCGTGGGCTCGCGGCCCGCTCGGCCGCACTGGCCGCCGAGGTGAACGGACGCGACCAACTGGCCAGCGGTCGGTTGGTGCTGCTGCAGGAGGACGAGGCGGTGCCCGCCTGGGGTGCCGACCTGCGCCTGGTGAGCCTGGTCCAGTCCGAGGTGACGCCCGGGATGGCCCAGGGTTCGACGGTGCACGACGTGGGCTGGAGCTGGGTGCAGGGCTCACTGGATGCCCGCCGTGCGCACTGGGGCGCCCGGTCCGGTACAGTCTCGACGGTTTCGAGTCGCACTTTCGAGGGACTCCAGGACAACCCCGACCATGCGGAGATCGAGATCAGGGCGTCGTGGACGCCCCTGCTGGATGATCCCGGCCAGCTGGTCGACCACCTGCTGGCCTGGCAGGACCTGGTGCGTACCGCCGCTGGCCTGCCTGGATCGTCCGCAGGCGTGGTGATGCTGGGTTCCAGGCTGGGAAGGACACGATGAACGACAAGACGAGCGCACAGTCCTCGGCGAGGGAACTCGACGGCGAAGGCGCGCCGGGGGTGGCGGACACACCGATGGCGGTGCTCGACCGGCCGCGCGACGGCGCACCGACGGTCGTGGACACCCCGGAGGCCCTGGCCGCCAGCGTGGCCGCGCTGGCCGGCGGCACCGGAGCCGTCGCCGTCGACACCGAGCGCGCCCAGGGCTTCCGGTACTCATCCAAGGCCTACCTGCTGCAATTTCGCCGCACCGGCTCCGGCACCCACATCATCGACCCCATCGCCTTCGAGGATGCCTCGGGCGTGCCGCAGCTGCAGGAGCTGCAGGAGGCGATTGTTGACGCCACCTGGATCATCCACGCCGCCAGTCAGGACCTCCCCTGCCTGGTGGAGGCCGGTCTGGTGCCCCGCACCATCTTCGACACCGAGCTCGCCGGCCGGCTCCTGGGACTCGACCGAGTCGGACTGGGTGCCATGATCGAGCGCTACTTCGGTCTGCGGCTGCTCAAGGAGCATTCGGCAGCAGACTGGTCGCGCCGTCCCCTGCCCGACGAGTGGGTCAACTATGCCGCCCTCGACGTGGAACTGCTGGTGGAGCTGTGCGAGACGATGACCGGCGAGCTGGAGACCGCCGGCAAACTCGGCTGGGCCATGCAGGAGTTCGACCACCTGGTCGAGCACTGCACCGATCCGGTGAAGCCCCGGCCCGAGCGGTGGCGCCGCACGCACGGGATGCACCAGGTGCGTACGCCGATCGGTCTGGCGGTGGTGCGTGAACTGTGGAGCGTGCGCGACGAGCTGGCCTCCCGCCTGGACAAGGCTCCGGGCCGGCTGGTGCAGGACAGTGCCGTCAGCGAGCTGGCCGCCAGGGCGGCCACCACGCGCCCGCCGCACGTGCCGAGCAAGGAGGAGCTGCGCCAGGTCAACGGCTTCAAGCGCCGCACCGCCAAGCAGTACGAGAACAACTGGGTTGCCGCCCTGGAACGGGTGTCCGCAATGAGCCGTGCCCAGCTGCCCAGCGCCCGGGTGCCCACCGATGGCCCCCCGCCGCCGCGCAGCTGGGAGCGTCGCCACCCCGAGGCCTTCGCCCGCTGGAATCGGGTGCGCCCCGCCACGCAGGAGATGGCGGAGAAGCTGTCGATGGCGCCCGAGAACCTGATCGCTCCCGATGCGCTGAAGCGCATCACCTTCGAGCCGCCCTCCCCACTGGAGTCGCAGGCGCTCGATGCCCGTCTGGCCGAGCTCCAGGTGCGGCCCTGGCAGCGGGAACTGTTGGTTCCGCTGCTCCAGGACCTGCTGGCGGACTGAGGCTGGCCCCGCTGGGGTCAGCCCTCCAGGGAGGTGGGCGCGGTGCTCTGCTCCTCGGAGGCCTGCATCAGGTGGCATCCGAGCACCTGGTGCGCGATCTCCTGACCCGTCAGGCCCAGGTCTTGCAGCAATTCCGGACGGCTGGCATGGTCCAGGAAGCGCTGCGGGATCCCGAAGCACATCAGTGGGGTGGTCACGCGCATGCGGCGCATGGCATCACCCAGTTGGGCCCCCACGCCCCCGACGACCATCGAGTCCTCGATGCTGACCACCAGCTGGTGGCGTCCCGCCTGGTCGACCAGTGCGGGGCTGACCGGCACCGACCACAGCGGGTCGACCACGGTGCTGCGCACGCCCTGGCGCGCCAGGCGCTCGGCGACGTCGAGGGCGAGGCCCACGAACTGTCCGTGGCCCACGACCAGGATCTCGGCCTCCTCGTCCAGGCGCAACAGGTCGAGTCCGTCCTGGTGGCGCACCGCCTCGATCGGGTCGGGCAGCTTCTCCTTGGACCAGCGCACCACGGTGGGGCCGTCGTCGATCCCCACAGCAGTCTCCAGCGCCTGGGCCATCCGTACGCCGTCGCGCGGCGAGCTGAGGCGAAGACCCGGCACCAGCGAGCACATCGACACGTCCCACATGCCGTTGTGGCTGGCGCCGTCGCTGCCGGTGAGGCCGGCACGGTCGAGGCAGAAGGTGACCCCCTCGCGGTGCAGGGCCACATCCATCAACAGCTGGTCGAAGGCGCGATTGAGGAAGGTCGAGTAGACCGCGACGACCGGGTGCAGGCCGCCAGCGGCCAGGCCTGCGGCGGAGGCCACCGCGTGCTGTTCGGCGATGCCCACGTCGAAGGTGCGCTCGGGGAAGACCTGCGAGAAGCGGGCGAGCCCCACGGGGTGCAGCATCGCCGCGGTGATCGCCACTACCTCGGGATGGCGGTCGCCGATGCGCACCATGGCCTCGCTGAAGGCATCGGTCCACGTGGCCTGCACCGTGGCGGACAGTGGCTCGCCGGTCAGCTCGTTGATCTTGCCGACGGCATGGAAGCGGTCCTCCTCGTGGTCCTCGGCGAACTTGAAACCGCGCCCCTTCTGGGTGATGCAGTGCACGATCACCGGACCGCCGAAACCCCTGGCCTGCTCCAGTGCCTGTTCCACGGCCTCCAGGTCGTGGCCGTCGATCGGGCCCAGGTACTTCAGGCCCAGGTCACTGAACAGCCCCTGCGGCGCCAGGACATCCTTCAGGCCGGCCTTCATGCCGTGCAGCAGGTCATAGGCGGGCCGACCGAAGATGGGGGCCTTGTTGATGCTGCGCTTGGCGACGTCGAGCACCTGTTCGTAGCGGCGGTCGGTGCGCATCCCCGCCAGGTGGGTGGCCAGGCCTCCCACGGTGGGCGTGTAGGAACGACCGTTGTCGTTGACGATGATGACCAGCCGCAGGCCCTCCTGGACGGCGATGTTGTTCAGCGCCTCCCAGGCCATGCCGCCGGTGAGGGCCCCGTCGCCGACCAGGACTGCGACGGTGCGGTCCTCGCCCTTGAGGCGGAAGGCCTTGGCCAGGCCCTCGCCCCAGCTGAGCGAGGTGGAGGCGTGCGAGTTCTCCACCCAGTCGTGCTTGCTCTCCGTGCGGGAGGGATAGCCTGACAGCCCGCCCTTCTGGCGCAGGCTCTCGAACTGTCCGGCGCGGCCGGTGAGGATCTTGTGCACATAGGCCTGGTGCCCGGTGTCGAAGACCAGCGGGTCATTGGGCGAGTCGAAGACGCGATGTATCGCCATGGTCAGCTCGACCGCGCCCAGGTTCGGGCCCAGGTGCCCACCGGTGCGGCTCACGTTGGTCACGAGGAAGGCCCGGATCTCGCGAGCGAGCTCTGCGAGCTCGGCGTAGTCCAGCGCGCGCAGGTCGCTCGGGGATGAGATGTGGTCCAGCAAAGACATGAGTGACATTCTAGTCCTGTCTGGCTTGGCAGGGGGCATTCGTCGGGTGGCTCACAGCTTTTCCACGAAGTCCTCACCCCTCAGTGCCGTCTCCACCAGAGCCACGGCACGGCGTACCCGCACCAGGCGGGCCCCCTCGCTCTGGATGGTACTGGCCGCCTGGTCGAGGACGTCGTCACCCACCAGGCCACCGAGTTCCGCCCGTGCGGTGCCCAGCATCCGTCGTGAGCTCTCGATCTGGCCATCGACGAACTGGGCCGCCATCCGGGCCAGCACGACCGGATGGCGGCGCAGCACCTGGTGAGCGCGATAGTCAGCCGGGCACTGGTCGAGCAGCCAGCCGACGGCCGCCTGCTCCCAGTCGTGGCTCCCCCGCGGCGGCACCTCCGCAGGCCAGCCGGGTGGCAGGAAGACCTGGCGTCGGGGCTCCTGGACCGAAGGGCGGCGTACGCGCACCGCACCCCCGGCGTGGTAGCCAGTGGTCTGGCCGCGTCCTGCCGGCCTCCTCGTGCCCGCGTCGGGGTACTGCGTGAAGGCCATGCCCATGGGTCCACCTCTTCCCTGTCGTGGCGCCACCCGGATGGTGGCGCGCCGTGCCTGGGGAAGAGACTGCACGTCGCCTCTGACATTTTGTCGAACTGGTTTTCGGTGACGCATGCTGGGCTCCGGAAATGCACGAGGGCCGTGCCAATGGGTCACTGGCACGGCCCTGTTCGACCTGTCCCGCCTCAGCGGGAGCCGGTCACTTCATCAGCTGACGCAGCACGTACTGCAGGATGCCGCCGTTGAGGTAGTAGGCGCGCTCCCCGGGGGTGTCGATGCGCAGGATCGCATCGAACTCGACCTCGCTGCCGTCGGCCTTGGTGGCCACGACGTGCAGGGTCTTGGGGGTCTTGCCCTCGTTCAGCTCGGTGACACCGGTGACGTCGAAGGTCTCGGTGCCGTCGAGGCCGAGCGACTCGGCATTCTGGCCCTCGGGGTACTGCAGCGGGATGACGCCCATGCCGATGAGGTTCGAGCGGTGGATGCGCTCGTAGCTCTCGGCGATGACGACCTTGATGCCCAGCAGCGTGGTGCCCTTGGCGGCCCAGTCACGCGAGGAACCCGAACCGTACTCCTTGCCGGCCAGGACGACCAGCGGGGTGCCGGCCTTCTCGTAGGCCTCCGCGGCCTCGAAGACCGTGGTCACGGGGGCGTCGTCCTGGGTGAAGTCACGCGTGAAGCCACCCTCGGTGCCGGGGGCCACCTGGTTGCGCAGGCGGATATTGGCGAAGGTGCCACGGATCATCACCTCGTGGTTAGATC
>NZ_JBHWOO010000269.1:0-5639 GCF_043424415.1 Luteococcus sp.
AGTCTGGGCACATGACGCCATGTGCCCACCGCGGTCCGATGCCCTCCCCGCAGGCGTGGGACTGCCGCCGCGGATCCAGGGCATGAGCACGACAGGGCAAGACCACCGAGCACCACCAACAAAGGAGTTGTCATGAAGATTGCCGGAGCGCCCATCAGCTGGGGCGTGTGCGAGGTCCCCGGCTGGGGCTACCAGATGGATCCCGAGCGGGTCCTCACCGAGATGAAGCAGATCGGTCTGACCGCCACGGAGTTCGGCCCCCAGGGGTGGCTGCCGGTCGATGCCGTCGAGCGCGCCGAAGTGGTGGGCAGGTTCGGCCTGCAGCCCGTGGGAGCCTTCTTCCTCGCGGTGATGCACGATCCGGACTTCGACCCGATCCCCATGGTCAACAAGGAACTGGACGCCTTCGAGGCGGCCGGTGGCAGTTTCCTCATCCTGGCTGCGGACTCCGGGCGCGACGGGTACGACGATCGCCCCACCCTGGACGAGAGGGGCTGGGAGACGCTGTTCGGCAACCTCTCCCGGATCCGCGAGGTCTGCGCCGAGCGCGGCGTGATCGCGTGCCTGCACCCGCATTGGGGAACCATGGTCCAGAATGCCGACGAGGTCGAGCGCGTCCTGGAGAACTCCACCGTCGGGCTGTGTCTCGACACCGGTCACATCTCCTGCGGTGGGTGTGATGTTGTCGAGCTGGTCAGGAAGTATGCCGACCGGGTGGACATTGTCCACGCCAAGGACATCCGCAAGGAACTCACCGACAAGCTGCTTCCGGGCGAGATCACCTGGAGTGAGGGGATCAAGGCCGGTATGTTCACCCCGATCGGACAGGGTGACATCGACTTCTCCAGCATCGTCAAGACGCTGCACGAGGCAGGCTTCGACGGCTACTACGTCCTGGAGCAGGACATCATGATCGACGAGGAGCCGCCGGCCGGCGCCGGCCCCGTGGAGAATGCCAAGGCCTCCCTGCAGGCCTTGCAGGCGCTCGCCTGAGCGAGAGGGACGAAAGTCCTCGACCATGACTGGGCCCCGGCACCTGCAAAGGGTGTCGGGGCCCAGCCATGCGTCTATTGGCGGGGGTGGCGCGTCAGGGACGCTCGCCGAGAACGGCCGTGTTCCCGGCAGCGACGACCCGATCGATCTCGTCTGCCGTGGGCATGGCCGTCGAGCACTCCAGGCGCGATGCGACGATCGCGCCGGCTGCACTGGCACGCCGGATCATCTTCTCCAGACTGTGGCCACGCAACAGCCCGTCGATGATCGATCCGCCGAAGGCATCCCCTGCACCAAGGCCGTTGACGGTCTCGGTGCGGGTGGGGGGAACCTCCACCCGCTCGTCGCGGGTCTTGGCCAAGGTCCCCTTCGGGCCCTGCTTCACGATGGCGATTTCAACGCCACACTCCAGCAGGGCATCGGCGGCGCGCTCGGGTTCGGTCTCACCGACGGCAACCTCGCACTCGGCCTTGTTGCCCACCGCGACCGTGGAGTACTTCAGCGCCTCGGCATAGCGCTCAGAGGCAATGTGGCGCTCGCGCCAGAACATGTCACGCCAGTCCAGGTCGAAGACCGTGTGCTGGGTGCGGCCGCGGTGCTCCAAGGACGTCATGTGCGCCCAGTAGCTGGGCTCCTGGGACAGGCCTGTGCCGGTGAACCAGAACAGCTTCGCCTCGACGATGGAGCGCAGCGGGATGTCATAGGGCCGCAGCTGCAGGTCCGGGGCGGTGGGGCGCCGGTAGAAGTAGAGCGGGAAGTCATCCGGCGGGAAGATCTCGCAGAAGGTGATGGGGGTCAGCAGGTCCTCGGTGGTCTCGACGAAGTCGTCCTTGACGCCCAGCCGCTTCATCTCCGTGCGGAGCCACCGGCCGAAGGGGTCATTGCCGACGGCCGTCACGGTGGCCACGTCCTGGTGGCCCAGCCGGGCGGCGGCGACGGCCACATTGGTGGCGCTGCCGCCCAGGAACTTGCCGAAGGAGGTGACCTCCTCGAGACCGACGCCGATCTGCAGTGGATAGAGGTCGACGCCGATTCGACCCATGGTGATGACTGGTGCGGTGGTGGACGGGGACATTGGACTCCTCCTGAGCCTCGCTGCTCGACACCACAACTCTAGGCTCTTGTCAGGACAAAAGCCATATCCAACCGCCTATTTGTCAGGACAAATGAAGTCGTCCCTGGTGTGTCCTCCCGGTGCTGACCGTGCGGCTCCGGATGAGGAGCGGATGGCCAGCTCGGGGATCACCTGCAGCTGCTCCGGCGGACGGCTCGGGTCGGCCATCCGTCGCAGCAGCGTCTCGGCGGCCAGGACCCCCACGTCATGGTTGCGAGGGTCCACCGTTGTCAGGTCCAGCAGGTGGCTGCGGGCGGCTGGCGAATTGTCATAACCCACCAGGGCAACCTGTGGCGGAGTGTGGTGACCGTGTTCACGAAGGGCGGCCCACGCACCCATCGCCATCGTGTCGTTGGCCGTGAAGATTGCCGTGATCTGGGGATTCTCGTGGAGTAGTTCCAGGCTTCCCCGATAGCCTCCCTCTTCGGTGGTGTCCTCACGAGTGCCGGCGATGCGTGGGGTCAGGCCATGGGCCTCCATGCCCTGCTGGTAGCCGCGGCATCTGGTCGCCGCGGCGCCTCCGCGCCCGCTGACGTGGCCGATCTCGCGATGTCCCAGGCCTGCCAGGTGGTCGACGGCGAGCCGTGCACCGGCCAGCTGGTCACTGCTGACCAGGTCTGCTCCCGCGATGGTGTTGAGGCGAGTGCTCTCCACGACGGTGGGCACGCCCGGATCGTCGAAGTCGCGGCCCGGCTCGGCGGCGACCACCAGCGCGTCGACCTCGCTCTCCAGGAAGTCCTCGATGGCATTGACCGGCCGCCCTTGTACTGGTTGCTGGTCGCGGATGGCCACGTGGAGACCGTGTGGTGCCAGTGTCTCGCGCAGGCCGTGCAGCAGGGGGGCGAACCAGGGGTTCTCGAAGTCGTCCACCACAAGCCCCACGGTGTGCGAGCGGTGACGTGCGAGGCTGGCGGCATTGCGGCTTCGCCGGTAGCCCAGCTTCTCGATGGCTCGCTGCACCGCCGCGCGCTTGGGGTCGCTGACCAAGGGGGAGTCGTTGAGCACCAGTGAGACGAGCGACTTGGAGACCCCTGCCTCCTGTGCGACGTCGTAGATCGTCGGGCGCGATGTGCCGCTGGTTGCCACTATTCCCCCATCTGTCGTTGCCAGAAGGGTAGCTGGTTGCCGTGCTGGGCCTTCGCTCGGAATTGTCAGGACAAGCCCTTGACGAGCGCGGTGCGCGGGCCTACCGTTGGAGGCACTTGGAGCGCTCCAAAAGTGGAGCACAAGATCCAGAACCAGCAGGAATCAGACCAGTAGGACACATCAAGGAGGATGTCGTGACCAAGCAGTCCCTGGGGGTGGCCGTGATCGGCGCCGGCATGGCCGGAAGATCGCACGCGGAGGCCTATCGAGTGGCCCCAACCCTGTATGAGTCCGTGTTGCCGGAGATCCGCTTCGTCGCCATCTGCGACGCGAATGCCGGCTTCGCCGAGACCGCCGCCAAGCGCTTCGGCTACGAACGCTTCGAGACCGACTGGCACAAGATCGCCGAGGCTGATGACATCGACGTGGTCAGCGTCGTCGTGGCCAATGCCCTGCACCGTGAAATGGTCGAGGGGCTGCTGGCCGCCGGCAAGCACGTGCTGTGCGAGAAGCCGCTCAGCGACTCCATCGAGAATGCCCGAGCCATGGCCAAGGCCGCCCGCGAGGCGTCCACCGTGGCACGCGTCGGCTTCACCTACCGCCGCCAGCCTGCCATCGCGGCCATTCGTGAACTGATCCAGGACGGGACGCTGGGCAAAGTCATCAACTTCAGCGGCCGCTACTGGTGCGACTACTCCTTCGACGCGATGTCCCCGATGGCCTGGCGCTACCGCGGCGCGCCCGGCACCGGCGCCCTCGGTGACGTGGCCAGCCACCTCAGCTACATCGGCGAGTTCATGGGTGGGCAGATCACGGAGGTCAGTGGTGGCCGCTTCCTCACCGCCATCAGCAAGCGCCCGCTGCCGTTGGCTGATGTCCAGGGGCACGGCCCGGCCGCCGTCAGTGACGAGTTCGAAGAAGTCACCAATGACGACTACGCCGGCTTCGGTGCACAGCTCGCCGACGGTGGCGTCGCCACCTTCGAAGTCTCGCGCGTGGCAGCCGGTCACCCCAATGGCCTCAAGTTCGAGGTCTTCTGCGAGAAGGGCGCGGCACGCTTCGACATGTTGAACCCGGGCCACTTCGAGCTCTTCCTGAACGAGGGTCCCTATGGTCGCAACGGGTACCGCGGCATCTCCGTGGGTCCCGACCACCCCTACTTCTCCAATGGCCTGCCAATGGATGCCCCCGGCGTCGGCGTGGGCCAGAACGACGGCTTCTACTTCCAGGCCCGCTCCTTCCTCGAGGAAGTTGCAGGGATCCCCGAAGCGGAGTCGCTGCCGCGCAATGCCTCCTTCGACGAAGGCCTGCGCAACATGGTGGTCCTTGCCGCGGTTGCCGAATCGGCCCGCAAGGGCGGCGCCACTGTTTCCATCAACGACGAGGAGAACTGACCATGAAGCTGGGTGTCTACAACGCGACCCTCCATGATCGCCCCCTGCCCCAGGCGCTCAAGGACATCGCGGATGTCGGCCTGAGCGGGATCGAGATCAACACCGGCGGCTTCCTGCCCCCGGTGCACGTGCCCAACATCGACGAGATCCTCACCAGTGACACGGCCCGGGACGACTTCCTGGGGCAGTTCGAGGGCACCGGGGTCCAGGTCGCCGGCCTCAACTGCAATGGCAACCCGCTGCACCCCAATGCCGAGATCGGCGACAAGCATGCCGAGGACATCCGTCGTTCCATCAGGCTCGCCGAGCGCCTGGGGCAGGACCGCGTGGTCACCATGTCCGGCCTGCCCGGTGGCGAGCCGAACACGCGGCACCCCAACTGGATCGTCAACGCCTGGAACTCTGCTGCCCTCGACGTCTGGGACTACCAGTGGGAGGTCGCCGTGCCCTTCTGGAAGGAGATGGACCAGCTGGCGGGTGAGCACGGGGTGAAGGTGGCCCTGGAACTGCATCCGCAGAACCTGGTCTTCACGCCACTGGACGTCGAGAAGCTGGTCGAGATGACCGGCTGCAAGAACCTGGGTGTCGAGCTGGATGCCTCGCACCTGTTCTGGCAGCACATGGATCCTGTCAAGGCCGTGCGCTACTTGGGTGATCTGGTCGTCCACGCGGCCGCCAAGGATGCCCGGGTCAACCCGAATGCTGCCTACCGCTCGGTCCTGGACAACCACTTCCGCCGCCTGTCGCCCGATGAGCCGCGCACCAATCTTGGTGGTGACGAGTGGGCGAACGAGTGGCCGAAGCATGGCGAGTCCGCCTGGGATTTCGTGGCGGTCGGCGTCGGGCACGATGTCGAGTATTGGGCCGACTTCCTGGAGGCCTTGTACGACGTGGATCCCAACATGTGGGTCAACATCGAGCACGAGGACACTTCGATGGGGCGCATCGAGGGCCTGCAGTACGCAGCCGACACCCTGCGCGGGGCCAACAAGATCCTCGACCAGCGTCTGGCGGCCCGCACCGCGAAGTGACCAACCAGTGACGAGGACACC
>NZ_JBHWOO010000270.1:0-3028 GCF_043424415.1 Luteococcus sp.
CCTGTCGGTGGCCTGTTGTTCGTAGACGAAGAGTTGCCGCGGGTCTCGGCGGCTTCTTCACGGGCAGCACCGGCCACCTCCCGCTGTTGAGCCACCTCATCCCGTAGCCGGTCAGCCTCTGCGGCTGCCGCGGCGAGCTCAGCCTGCAAGGTGGCGATGGTGGTGGCCTGCTTGGCGGTGGTGGCCTTTTCCTTCTCGAGGTCCTCGGCGATGCGGATGGTCATCTGACGGACTTCCTCGGCCTCCTCCGCGGCAGCACTCGCCGCCTGGTTGACGGCATCGTCCTGTGTGGCACGCTCAGCCAGCACGGCCTGGCGGATGATCGCTCGCAGGGTCTCAAAAGCCCGCGCCTCCTCCTCTGTGGCAGGAGCAGCCACCTCGTCGGTGGCGCCTACCCGTTGGGTGTCCCGCCACTGGCGGACCACGTCCGCGGCCACGCTCTGATCCACCCGGGCTGCCGCCCGGATTCGGGCGACGGTGACCGCCCGAGGTCCTTCAGTGTCCACAAGCTCGGCCAGGGCGCGTTCGGTGCGGGCGCGGGGGCTATCGACAGCCATGGGGACTCCTCGGTAAGGGGTGGGGCGATATCCCCATCATCATAGCATAATCTCCAGATGAATATTCTGATGATTATTATTTCGAGCTTGACGCTCTCCACGGGACGTCTCTCCTGGTGCGCAGTAACGGTATCGAGTGTGCGGCCCGGCCATTGACACCCAGGGCTGCGGGGCGGACAAGCACGCCTGGCGGGCGCGCTATGAGGTTGAGGGGGAAGGTGTGCACCGTCGGCAGCGGGGTAGGCAGAGTGTTGACACCGCCCGTGGGTGGCCTGTCGTGATTGATGGGCCTTCCGGGAAAAGGGGCAGAGCGCTGGCTCACGGAACGGACCATAATCGGGCCAAAGATAGCACCATAACGTGCGTATGTTCCAGATTTGCCACATAACTCACGGAGGAACACTCCTGTGCGCTTTTTCGACTCCCTGGATTCCCAGAAAGCGCACAAAATGCGCACGACCTGAAAGTGGCAAACCTGCAGGTCACAGGGTTAAAAGATTGATAGGTTTTTATGGTGTGCGTTATTTGAAATAAATAGAGCACGGTAAATATAGGCAACTAGCTGCAGTTATGCTCCGCTGTGCGCATCTACAGGCTAGTAACCACCACCTCTATGTACGACGGAGACCTTTCCCTGAACCGTGGTGATGGTCGTATCCCATGTGGGTCACGTGTCTACGTATATAAGGGTTGGAAAAAAACGCGCACAAGAGCACATAACGCGCACGTGGCCGGATTACTGCAGGTCGCTGCAACAATCAGCTGTTCGCATTTTCCGTGCGCATTTCCCTACCAGGCGGTGAAAGAGGGGTCGTGGAGGGCCCGAAGTCGCCCATGGAGCCTATAAGATCATACCTTTGGCGCGCCTATCCTCAGGAAAAAAGCACCGCCGGCGACACGTCACGACTGTGACGGGCCACCGGCGGTGCGGGGTGGGATGCGGCTAGGTGTACTGACCGGAGACGTTGATCGAAGCGGCGGTTAAGCTGCTGGATGGGCAATTTGAGTCTTGGCCTGAGAGCGCATTGACCAGTTTCGTCATCGCGGATTGGGCTGGTTCGCTCACTGTCGGCCCGACTGCGGCCAAGCTGCTGATCAGTGCTGCGATTTCAGCGAAGTCCAGTTGAACCGGTGCTGGCTCAGTGGTGGCTTCGAGTAGTGCGCCACCGGCGCGTCCTGGTGTGACGCTGATCGGGACACCGGAGTGGCGTAGCCGCTGGATGTCGCGCGCGATGGTCCGTGGGGTGACGCCCACTTCGTCAGCGAGCTCCTGGAAAGTGCGACGGGGGCCCTTACGAGACAGGATCGTTATGAGGTGCTGCTGTCGCTCGACCCGTCGGAGCGTCAAGTGGGCGTCCCGTGAGGCGGCCGCTGCTGTGGTCATCACCTGCATAACGCAAATCCTAACCATGACATGGGCGTGTCCTGATTGGTGGTTAGTGTCAGAGGCATGACTGAACACTTCAACGCCGAGCAGGTGGCGGGAGCCTTCTTCGCCACCTACGCAGAAGCACTGTTGCGGCGAGACGCGGACGCCATCGCGGAGCACTATGCGACCCCCGCCCTGATCGATTTCCCCCAAGCCGCGATCCCCGTCAGCGAGCGGGCTCAGACACGCGACTTCTTCGAGACGGCCTTTGCCCAGTATCGAGACGTCACCCAAACAGACCACACCATCAAAGTGGCCGCCTGCGGCCCCCACAGCATCTGGGCCGACGTGAGCTGGAATCACCACGGTGGAGCACCCGACGAACGCCTCATGTACCAGCTGACCCACCACGAGGGAACCTGGCGGATCGCCGTGCTCACGCCCCTGTCCAACTGAACTACGAGTAGAGAACGTTCGATGACCGATCGCACGAACAAGATGATCAGCGACTTCACCGCGAAGCCCCAGACTCAATCCCACTACGAATCCATCGACGCCTTCGTCCAGGGACTCGGCCCTGTCACCAAGGCCGCCAAGGCCCAGGTCAGCTATGCCGTGAACCGCAAGTTTCTCTGGCTGTGGGCTTACGAGAAGACGGCGGACGGGACGCTGTATCTGAACGTGACCCTCGATCACCCAGAACACCACACCGGAGTGCACAACCTGACTCAGGTCAGCCGCAATCGGTGGAACCACCATGTCGAGGTGAAATCAGCCCGAACCGCGCAGAGCGAATGGCTGCGGGCGCTCATCGCCACCGGGTTCGAGTTTGCGGCGCGATAACGCCTCTGAATCCATCACCGGGCCAGCACTCCACAAAGTGCTGGCCCGTCTTCATCTCCAAGGACACCTATGTCACACGCCAATGCGGCACTCACTCCCCGGCATCGCCAGATCGTCGGCCAGCTCGTGGTCGACCAGGGCTGGCCCGTCAGCGAGGTCGCCGCCCGCTTCCAGGTCTCCTGGCCCACCGTCAAGCGCTGGGCCGACCGCTACCGCGCCGGCCAGTCCATGCAGGACCGCTCCTCACGCCCCCACCACT